>CAMWMM010000224.1 GCA_947175285.1 uncultured Lachnospiraceae bacterium | reverse complement strand
GTGCTCCTACAATAAAAGCAAGGATAACGGAAATCACATCTTTTATCAGATACGGCGCAGACGCCAACAGAAAAGATTCCGCAAAGCTCATACCTGCAACCACCATAAACTGTAAAACGCCAATCAGATGACAAATCGCCAGACCCGCTATGCCAAGTAAAATGCCGAATACTTTGTTTTTCATGAGAATACCGATACCGCTTAAGTAAACCAGTATCAAAAATCCCCAGATAAATCCGCCCGTATAACCTACAAGGACATGCAGACCTCCGGAAAATTCAGAAAATACCGGAACCCCGACCGTGCCTAAAAAAATATAGATGATTGTACTTGCAAGTCCTAACTTCCATGACAACACCACACCGGTCAGCGCCACCGCAAAAGTCTGTAACGTAATCGGCACACCTGTCGGCATTGGGATGGCGAGCTGCGAAAGAATAGCCAAAACTGCCGTAAACATTCCCGCGCAGACAATTTCTTTTGTTTTTTCCATAGTAGTACTCATGATAAAAACCCCTCTTTACTATATTCAGATTATCACATTGGATGTCTATAGTATAAAAGGAGTTTTTTTATTTGTCAACCTATTTCATTTTTAGGTTTACAAAGCAAGCTCTTTTAACTGCTCAATCAGTTCCATATCCGACGCAGTGATTTTTAAATTAGAATTTAAGCTCTGCCCATCTGCCGTTGTCACATTGATTTCAATAATGCTTCCCTCTTTTATTCCGTTTTGATATACTGCCGTCATAAATTTGGGGAATTTAGGATGGTTCTGCTTAAATTTATTCCACAAATTCATCATCTGAAAAATAGCTGTCGGATTCTGAAATCCCATATAAGTCTCCTACCTTTCTCTTATTTATTGCGCCTGTTTATTTAAGCCTGCTCTGTCTCTTCTTTTTTCACAATCGCTATCTGCAATTCCTCTAACTGCTTTTCATCCACACCTCCCGGCGCCTGTGTCATCAGACAGGAAGCATCCTTTATCTTCGGGAAAGCAATTACTTCACGGATATTATCCGCATGAACGAGTAACATCACGAAACGGTCAAGACCGTACGCAAGTCCGGCGTGAGGCGGAACGCCATACTGGAAAGCATTCAGTAAAAATCCAAACTGCTCCCATGCCTGCTCCTTTGTGAAGCCAAGCACTTCAAACATTTTTTCCTGAATATCATTCTGGTGGATTCTCACGGAACCTCCGCCAAGCTCTACACCGTTTAATACGATATCATATGCTTTCGCACGGACGCGTCCCGGGTCGGAATCAATATACTGCCAGTCCTCCTCCATCGGCATCGTGAAAGGATGGTGCATAGCCATAAACCGGTTTTCTTCCTCGCTCCACTCCAAAAGCGGGAATTCCACTACCCATAGGAAGTTGAATTTCGATTCGTCAATTAATTCGAGCTGTTTTCCAAGTTCTACTCTCAGTGCTCCAAGCACACTGTATACAATTGCATTCTTATCAGCCGCAAACAAAAGCAAATCACCTTTTTCGCCGCCCATTGCCTGCGCCAGTTTATCCAGTTCTTCCTCTGTCATAAATTTGGCAAAAGAAGATTTATAGGTACCGTCCTCCTGAATGCACAAATAAGCAAGACCTTTAGCACCATAGCCTTTTGCAAAATCTACAAGTGCATCAATCTTTTTACGTGGCATTGCCGCCTGCCCTTTTACATTCAGTCCTCTGACAGAGCCGCCGTTTTCCAATGCGGAAGTAAATACACCGAAACCGCAGCCTGCAACAACATCCGATACGTTGACAAGTTCCATACCAAAACGGGTATCCGGTTTGTCGCTTCCATATCGTTCCATCGCTTCTTTCCATGTCATTCTCGGAATCGGCAGCGGCACATCCAAGCCGATTGCTTCCTTGCAGACATGCTGAATCAGTCTCTCATTAACTTCAATGACATCATCTACATCTACAAAAGACAGCTCCATATCCGCCTGTGTAAATTCCGGTTGCCTGTCCGCACGTAAATCCTCGTCACGGAAACACTTTGCAATCTGGAAATAGCGGTCGTAACCGGAGCACATCAAAAGCTGTTTATACAACTGCGGCGACTGCGGCAGCGCGTAAAAATGTCCCGGATGCACACGGCTCGGTACGAGGTAATCTCTTGCGCCCTCCGGTGTTGATTTACACAAAATAGGCGTCTCTATTTCAAGGAATCCCTCCTTGGACATAAAGTCTCTCATTTCGGAAACAATTTTGCTTCGTAACATCATTTTCTGCTGTAAATCAGGTCTTCTCAAATCCAGATAGCGGTATTTTAAACGAATTTCCTCTTTCGTTTTAGAATCCGGCTCTACCGGGAACGGCGGTGTTTCCGCTTCCGATAAAATACGAACCTGCTTTGCACGGATTTCGATTTCGCCGGTTGCCAGATTTTCATTGACAGCGCCGGAACGCTTCTCTACCTTTCCTACTACCGCAATAACAAACTCGCTTCGCATCTTTTCCGCTTTCGCAAAACTTTCCGCGCCGCAGTCACTCTCTTCAAAAATAATCTGTAAAATACCGGAACGGTCTCTTAAATCAACAAAAATAATACCGCCTTTATTTCTCTGCTTCTGTACCCATCCCATGACGGTCACTTCCTCACCCGCATTCGCAAGGGAAAGTTCTGCACAGCGGTGAGAGCGCTTCCATCCTTTCATAGACTCCGCCATTGTTTCATCCTCCTCATTTCAGTGGTTCTTTATAAAACTCCTTAAATTCTTCGTATCCCTGCGCAGTTAACTGCTCTTTCTGGAATTTCTTATTCTTATTCATCGTTGTTACCAGAATCTGATTACCGCCCTCACGCTCTTTCTGTGCCTGTGCAATCACTTTACAAAGTTCATCAGCCGGAAGTCCTTTTTCCATCAGATAAGCCGCTTTTCTGCCTGTTTTCGGCACTTTAAAACCGCTTTCCATCAATATCAGGATAATTCGTTCAAAGCCGATGGAAAAACCGCATGCCGGCACATCTTTTCCCGTAAACTTACCGACCATCTTATCATATCTGCCGCCTCCGCCGCAGCTTCCGCCTAATTCAGGCATGGCAATTTCAAAAATGGTGCCTGTATAATAGGACATACCCCGCACTAAAGTCGGGTCAAATTTCAGTTCAAAGAAATCACCTTTCGTCGTTTCCACACTGTCAATAATCTCCCGGAAGCCCTCTTTTACCTCATCCGAAAGCTTGTCCCCCAAAATATCCATAATATAGGAAACGGCATCTTCCGCCTTATCCATTCCCTGAAAAAGTCCAAGATATTTATCGACCTGTTCACTTGTATAGCCGCTTGCCAACAGTTCTTCCTTTACGCCGTCCATTCCTATTTTATCCATTTTATCGAGAATAATAAATACCTGGTCGTAATCCTCTTCCCCAAAACCGCAGTAGGAAGCCATTGCCTTTAAAATCCGTCTGTCATTGATACGAATCTGGAAATCGTGAAAGCCGATCTTTCCAAGTGTTGTCGTTGTCGCTAAAATCAATTCGATTTCAGCAAGATTGGACGCCTCTCCCAGAATATCAATATCACACTGCATGAACTGGCGGTAACGTCCGCGCTGCGGCTTGTCCGCTCTCCATACATTTCCCATCTGCAAAGCCTTAAAGGGTGAGGGAAGCTCATTCGCGTGATTGGAATAATAGCGCACTAACGGCACTGTTAAATCATAACGAAGTCCGCCATCGGTTAAATCTTCTTCCGACTGCGCCTCTTCGAGTTTCAATTTCTCTCCTCTTTTTAAAATTTTAAAAATAAGTTTCTCATTCTCTCCGCCCGCCTTGCAGTTTAAGTTTGCAAGATTTTCCACACAGGGCGTTTCCATGGATGTGAAGCCGAAACTTGCATAAGTTTCCTTAATAACGCTTATCACATAATCTCGAATTTCCATCTCTTCCGGTAAAATATCTTTCATACCGTGAACCGGTTTCTTACTTAAAGCCATTTTTCATTCTCCTACACTATAATTTTTCAATCTATTGTACTCTTTTTAAGGCAGTTTTTCAAGGTTTTCGTTCTGCTTCTTTCATTTAAATCCCTCCCATTAAAAAGGTGTAAAGCATTAATAATTCACATGCTTTACACCCTGTATTTATTTGTTATATGGTTATTGTTTACTCTTTGTTGTCTGTATCAGTGCTACTTGTTGTTAAACCTTTGTCAATTCTTTTAATGCCGTTTTTTATGACTTCTTTTGCCTTATCAACGTTATCGGTATCAAGTAATGCTAATATTGAGTCTAGTAAAATACATAATTCTTGATTATTCATTGTGTTTACCATCCTTTCACCGCCCTTTTGATTGATAGTGTTTATTAATATAATATTATAGCGGATTATGTACAAGGTGTAAAGCCTATTAAATTATCAAAATACTGTTAGAATTTCACAACATAGTTCATCTCACGATATTTTTTAGGCGTCATTCCGGTGCATCTGCGAAAAGCATAAGTAAATGCGCTTTGCGAAGAATATCCAAGTGAAGCCGCAATGACAAAATGATATTTCATGTTCTTTAACGGATTTTCCGTAAATATTGCACACTCATATGGAGAAGAGAACCGCCCGGCATTACAAAAAGTAATTGCGGCATCAATCAATCTCTCAGTGATTTTTGCAATTGCTTTTACCATTCCGGGACTATTGATTTTAAATCCTGTCCTGTATCAAGTGCCGGAACTTAAACTGAAAAAAGAAGATTTTTCCATTGACTTTCCGCCTGCAGCAAATATCTGAATCTTTTCATGCTGCCGGGCATTACGCTTGGCTTTTCCATATCCGCCTTTACAGGGCAGAATTTTGGTGCAAAAAAATATTCCAGAATGCGGCTCGGTGTGAAAACAGCATGCTGCATCGCTTTTATTTCAAGCCTGCTACTTGGAGCGGTTTTATATTGCTTTACCAATATATGGTTTCAGAGCCACAGCATACGCCGAAGGACTCGCATGGGCCGGCGCTCTCACAATCAATCTGATGGCATATCATTATACATCCCCTCCTATGGGACTATAATATTTTTGTCATACAAAAATGCCAAACAAAAGTTTAAGTTATCCTTCCGGCAACACTGTTCCTTGAAATAAAAACAGAGTGTATAGACTAACAACTCTATACACTCCGATATTGAAAAAATGAATCCATCATTAAAATAACTTCTGCCTGTCAGAAACGATTAACTTTTCCACATAGCTGCGCAGCAGAAGCACTTGTGCCGGAATATAACAGGTCCAGACTATAAATGCGGCAACCATGAAAACCGGATGGCTCGTTGTCAGTAATTTCTCTGCAACAGTGCGGACCAGAATGGCATAATCACATCCGGCAAAAAAGGTAATACCTAATGCAAACAACAGCGTTTCCCTGCCGCCGGTTTTCTTATGACACATCCATGCGCAGAACAGATTGACCGTAAGCTGCACCATATTTGCCAGTGCAATAGCATTTGCCAGTGCATCTTTGTCCTTCAGCATTCCGACGCGCCAAATAAGCAGAAGCATAGCGGCATACAGAATCAGACGCACGGAAATATTTTTCCATGTAGTTTTCATATAAATCATATAAACCGTCTCTACCAAAGTGAAGAACAGATATCCCACAATGCGTTCATCGGCAATAATGCACATAAAAAAGTCCGCTGCCAAAGTAAATGCAAATGCAAGTGGAATCAGATTTTCACGAAAATGGAGGCGGCGTCCGTGCCGCAGGTACAGGTATAGAATCATGAGGAAATTGCATATGATTGTACAATACCGCAGTATGGCTAAAGGCGAACCCGGAACACCCGGATCACCTTCTCCGGGTTTTCTCCACACCTGCTCAGCTACTTTTATAATTAAGAAAAGGATAATTTCCACAAGATAATAAATATGTAGAATCCGGGTATCATTTTTGGACATTTTATACACTCCTTTGGTATTTCTGCTTTTCTGTCAGACTCTCGTAATCTGAACCGTTCCTTTATTTTCCAGATTATCTGCCTTAAGCAAATCACTTGGTGCGACAAAAAGCGCATAAACCGGCAATTCTATGCCTGCGCGTTCCAAGATATTCTCCACTTTGTCAATAAACTTCTTTGCCTTATCTGCAAGACTGCTCAAATCATTGGAAGTACACAGTTCGCAATTCTCCTGTTCACTTTCTTCCATGGCTCCGTAAAGTTCCTTGAAAATCTCTTCCATATCCGGCTCTTTAGGTTCTGCTGACTCCAAACTGTCCGTTGCTGCAATATTGTCTGCAGATACCGCATCGCTCTTTGCCGCAAGTTCCGCCAGACAGACCTGTTCCGAGAGCATATTTCCCTTCTGAAGCAGCCCATCATGTATCCGAATCTTATAATCTTCCCCGCAGTCCAAATAAATCTGATAGACTAACTGGGAGCATACCATAGCCTTTTTGCCATCCTTATGAATCATTTTGTTGAGCATCTTATCCAATTCCACACAGGCTAACTCCAAAATGTAATCCATAATCTTCTGCCACCTTTTCGTGGAACGAACCGCCCTGTAGATAATCAGTCCTGCAAAAAATACCAGATCCGGATAATCATAATAAACTTTCTCATCCAGATACTCCTTTGCCGCAGCCAGTAACGGCGCCGCATCCCGCTCAGGACTCAGCCGCAGCAAATATGCGTTGTCCCCGTTTGCGTCCTCCTTACATTTACTGCATGCTATACCGTTACTGCCCATCTCCACGATGGTTCCGTCCTGATAACACATAGCCGCGTGACTGACATTGGAACTCGTCAGCTTTGCAATACATTTGCTGAGCCAGTTATCTCCGGCCTCAAATATTAAAATATCTCCGGATTGTAAATTACCCATAAAACTCTCCTTTCTCTTTGTTTGTTGCTTCATAATAGCATAAAAAATTTAAAGAAAGTGAGAGGTTGCAAAAATATTCAAAAATAGGGAAAAATCAGACGAAGTGTCGGATAATATGAAGCGTGACTCAGACTTGGCTGGGAAGCAAAGGAGCGCGGAATTCTAATGCTTACTCCGATGCCACGGCATAACCTCCGATTTGATTTCTGTCCACGGTGATGAAACGGCTTTGTCCATCAGGAACCAAAAGTATGCATCATCCAAGGCTTCCTTAAGCGGATAGATTTCATCACCGCCTGCCAGATAGTCACGCATATCAAGCAGTATCGTTGCTATCGCATATTCATCCTGCCGCGTATCAAGGAATAATTCCGGCTGCCATGTTTTTCGCATATCACGGAGATTTTGGGTATCAAGCGATAAATACTTTCCACAGATAACCGGCATCAGATATTCCCGTTTGGGGTTACTTTGCCCATCCATATAGTAAATGAGATTATCATTCCATTCTCCCCGTTCCCCGCGGACTACAAGATGTCTGGATCTGAGAAAGGATCTGTACTGTACGCCGGAGAAGTCATAAACGGCTTCTTTTCCGGAAGAAAAAGTAATAAAAACAATATCCCGGTTCTTTACAGCGCTTTGTCCGTCAGTCACTATGCCCAAGCGTGAATCCGTTTCCACAACAGGATTGCGAAACCGTTCCCCGCGCATTGTGAAAGCTTCACCCTGCACTAAAAGCATCCTTCTAAGCAGGCTTGCCGCATGATAATCATGTGCCAGAGAAAGATATGCGGAATATGGTACGCCGATTTTACCTTCTGAAACTGCATCCAGTCCCTCAGTTAATCCGGGATAGCGATGATACTGTTCACAGACCGTAATACGGGCGCCTTTGCGCTCATGGAGTTCCCACAAACGATACAGCTTTTCAAGAGACGTCCCTGCCG
>CAMWMM010000223.1 GCA_947175285.1 uncultured Lachnospiraceae bacterium | reverse complement strand
ACGGCATACGAGCTCAGCCTCGGTCTCGTGGGCTGGGAGATTTTTATAAGAGACAGGGTATGCGCAGGTCTATGGGAAATATAATACGACGCCTTATGATAAACTGAAACTGGATTTGACATATATTGAGAATTATTCCATATGGCTGGATTTGAAGCTGATGCTTTTGACATTAAAAATATTATTTAAACCTGAAAGCACGGAAGGCGTAGACGGCGATCAGATAACGGCGAATAAAGGATAGGTTGAAAAGAATGAAATACGGAAACGAGGGTATGGATTGTAAGAAATTTTTGCTTTTTTTCCTGGGAAAAATCCGGGTAGTCATACTTGCAGCAATCATGGGAGCGCTTCTCGGCGGCGGCATTTATTTCTTCCTGCATGTGATGATAAACAGTAACCGGGAATATCAGGCGGAATCGAAGCTTCAGCTTAATTTTGCATATGATGAGTCTGGAAATGCTTATCAGGAATATAACGGCTATACATGGAATGATTTGATGTCAACGGATTCAATTTTAAATGCGACGATGTCTTATCTGCCGGATGATTATACGAAAGAGGAAGTCATTGCGGCGACTTCCGCACAGATTCTTTCGGATATACGAATTTTGACGATTACGATTACCACTTCGTCTGCGGAGAGGACAAATGAAATTTTAAAGGCAACCGATTTATCTCTGGTCGAGATGGGGGTGCGGGAAAAAGAATTTCTGGATATTGAAATATTAAAGGAAACCGAACCGCAGATGTTAGCGGCAGACCCAAGATTATTACAGGCGGTCATATTGGGATTTTTGATTGGACTATCAGCGGTGCTGCTCGGACTGGCGATTTATTATGTGTTGGATGATAAAATATATGTGCCGGGCGATTTAAAGAGTGTGACAGACTTGCCTTTCGCAGGATTTTCTTTTGGCGTATACGCAGAAACTGACAGGGAAAAGAAAATGCTGAAGCAGTTCGAAGGGGATTTGGAGCAAAACCGAAGCTATCTCACAGAAAAGTATGGAACGATTGCAACACTGGAAATTGCGGAGGATTTTGAGATAGTACGGCAGGAGATGGAAAAACTGCGGGGAGCAGATGGGGTATTGCTTGTTATCCCATATGGACAGATGGACAGGACAACCTGCGGCTATCGGATAGAGCAGCTTACATTACAGGAGTGCAGACTCGTGGGCATTTCGATTCAGAATGCTGATATGAGGTTTATGAAATGGTATTACAATCATCTATGAAAATACAAGTTTTGTTATCGGCAGTGAATCAGGATATCCGAAAGCTGCCGGAAAAAATGAATATAGAAACCGATGCTGTTATCGTGAATCAATGTGATAAATATGATTATCGGGAGTTTACTTTGCGCGGCGGAATGCATGTACGATGCCTGTCCATGACGGAACGCGGTGTGGGACTCAGCAGGAATACGGCGCTTATGCATGCGGATGCGGATATCGTACTTTTTTCCGATGAAGATATCATATTGGAAAAAGGATATGCGGAAGCCGTACGAAGCGCTTATGAACAATATCCAGATGCTGATATGATTATATTTAACGTAAAAGTTGCACCGGAAAGAAAAACATACTGGAATGAACAGGTAAAAAGAATTCACTGGTATAATTACGGAAGATATCCCGCTTACAGTATTTCGGGGAAATTGGATTCTTTGAGGAGAGCGAATGTGCATTTTTCCCTTTTGTTCGGCGGCGGCGCAAAATACAGCAACGGGGAGGACAGCCTTTTTTTACATGACTGTCTGCGTGCAGGACTGAAAATAATCGCTCTGCCTGTTTGTATCGGAGAGGAAACCCTGAGAGAATCCACATGGTTTCATGGGTATACCCGGAAATTTTTTACGGACAGGGGAGTTCTCTACCATTATTTGTATGGAAACCTTTCATGGGTATTTGCGCTTCGTTTTTTGTTAAAAAATAAAGATGAAATGTGTAAGGAAATTCCATTTAAAAAGGCGTACCGGCTGATGAAAGAAGGAATTCGCTCACAGCGGCAGCATTAAAAAGGAGTAATAGATTACTCATGATTTTGTATCTTACAGTGGCGGCGGGCACCGTACTGCTTGCCTGCATGATTGATAATCATCCGGTTGTACAACCATATAGGATAACGAGACAGCAGATGTGTAACAGAGTCTGTATGTTGTCTGTTTTTCTTATCCTTTTTGCGCTTTTGGCATGCAGACAGAACGTGGGAAACGATTATGCCAAATATGTCGAGTTTATGCATCTGGTTCGCTGTAATGCGTATGTACCGACAGAAGCAGGATTCAATCTGCTTGTAAAAATCATTTACGGATTGTCGGGTTTTGAAAATTATCTGCTTGTATTTGCCGTTTATGCTTTTGTAACGATTCTGCTGTTTTTACTGGCAATTTATGAGCAGAGTGATGAGTTCCCGATGACTTATTTCCTGTTTATGACGCTGGGATACTATTTCCAGACTTTCAGCACGGTGAGGTATTATCTTGCGCTTGCCATTGCATTTTATTCTATGAAATTTGTCATACGGAAACAGTGGGGAAGATTTATTTTATTAGTGATTCTCGGCTCTTTTTTCCATAAGTCACTGCTTGTTATTTTGCCGCTTTATTTTCTTGCTTCCCTTACTTGGAAAAAATGGCAGCTTGTCCTGATTGGTTTGTTTTGCACTACTTTTTTATTCTGTCAGGATTTTTATTTGAAAGTGGTCGTGTTCTTATATCCGACTTATGAAGATACGGAGTATCTGGAGGGCGGAACGAGTTATATTAATATTTTGCGGTGTTTGGCAGTACTTGTGCTGTCCTTGTTCTATTACCGGAAAAGTATACAGGGAAACAGGCGGATGCAGTTTTATTTCTACTTGAACCTTGGCGCACTTGTATTATATGTATTCTGTTCTTTTCTGCCGATTATTTCCCGTATCGGATATTATCTGACCATTAGCCACATTTTGTTTTTACCGGCGCTTATTTTGCAGACAGAAAATGAGAAGTGGAAAAAACTTCTGCGGATAGGGATGATTGGGGCGGCGGCGCTCTATTTTGCCGTTTTTATGAGCAGGGCATATGATGACGGATTGTTGATTTTACCGTATAAGACGTTTTTCTTTCATGATATGGTAAATATTTTATCGGATGTAAATTAAAAAGGATAGGGAGACGGCATGGAACCGGAATTTTCTGTTTTAGTAGTCTGTTTGAACCCGGGAAATAAATTAAAAGTAACATTGGAAAGTATTAGGGGGCAGACTTTTGATGATTTTGAGGTTATAATAAAAGATGGGATATCCTCTGACGGTTCCCGGATTTTTGCAGAAGAAATGAAAAATGAAATTTCTTCTCTGCGTTTTATCGAAAAAAAAGATACCGGCATTTATGATGCGATGAATCAGGCTGTTGCAGAGGCAAGAGGAAAATACGTTTATTTTCTTAATTGCGGTGATGTGTTTTATCATGATAAAGTATTAGAGAATATGGCAAAGCTGATTAAAAAACGTCCCGCTGCATATGGTATTTATTACGGGAATATCTATGAAAGGGTGACAGGACGTGAAGTGGCTTCCAATCCTGCTTTGGATGCTTTTGGATGTTATCGTAATGTGCCGTGTCATCAGGCGTGTTTTTATGACAGGCGGTTGCTGACGGCACACCCGTTTGACACTAAATATCATGTACGCGCCGATTATGAACAGTTTTTGTGGTGCTTTTTCACAAAGGAACTGCCGGAAAAGGTATCTTTTATTTATGATAGTATGATAATTGCGGATTATGAGGGCGGCGGTTATTCCGAAACGAAAAAAAATAAAAAGGTTTCCGCAAGAGAACATCGTGAGATTGTAAAAAAATATATGCCTGCTGAAAAAGTATGGCAATACAGGATTATCATGTGGGTTTCGCTGGCGCCGCTTCGGACGTGGCTTGCCAGAAATCCGTTGACATCCGGCTGTTACAATAAACTAAAGAAAATCTATTATGAGAAGGGACAAGGGATTAAGGAATGAAAGTACTTTGGGTATGCAATATTATGCTTCCGGCGATAGCAAAACAGTTAGGGGAGCCTTACAGTAACAGAGAAGGCTGGCTGACTGCAACATTGGAAAGGTTTTTACAGGAACAGCATCGGAATCAGATTACGTTGGGAATTGCTTTCCCGGCAACAAAAGAAATTGGGAATATCAGCAGAAAACTGAAACTTGTGGAAGAAGAGTCCTGTTCCTGTTATGGATTTATAGAGGATTTGAATACACCGGAGCAGTATGACAGCACAATAGAAGGTCGAATGAAAGAAATCATAGAGGATTTTAAACCGGATATGATACATATTTTCGGCACGGAATTTCCGCATACGCTGGCATGTGTGCGCGCCTACAGAAATCCTGCCAGAACGCTTATCGGCGTACAGGGATTAATTTCTGCCTGTGCGGTAGCATATATGGCGGATTTGCCGGGAAAGATACAGAGAAAAGTGACTTTCAGGGATTTTGTGAGAAAGGACAGCTTAAAGCAGCAGCAGAAAAAATTTTACAAGAGAGGTATATTCGAAAAAGAGGCGCTTCGTCTTACCGGGCATGTTGCAGGAAGAACGGATTTTGACAAAGAGAATGTGGCAAAAATAAATCCGGAAGCGAAATATCATGTTTTAAACGAAACGATGAGAAGCTGTTTTTACAAAGATAGATGGAAAGAAAGTAATTGCGTTCCCTATAGTATTTTTTTGAGCCAGGGCGATTATCCGTTAAAGGGTTTTCACTATTTGTTACAGGCATTGCCGGCTGTTTTGGAAAGGTATCCGGAAGCGCATATTTATGTAGCAGGCAATAATATTTTGCAGAAAGACAAATTAAAAATTTCCGCTTATGGAAATTATTTAAAGAAATTAATCAAAGAAAATAACTTGAAAGACAAAGTGACAATGCTCGGAATGTTAGATGCGGAGGGCATGAAAGCACAGCTTTTAAGCAGTCATGTATTTGTATGTGCCTCCTCTCTGGAAAATTCTCCCAATTCGCTTGGAGAAGCAATGTTGATTGGTGTGCCCTGCGTGGCTGCGGATGTAGGAGGAATTCATAATCTTTTGGTGAGCGGCGGCGACGGGTTGTTATATCCGGCGGGCAATACGGGAGCGCTTGCGGAGAAAATTATTGAAATTTTTGACAAGGAGGCAATTTCGGAGAAATATTCCGATAACGCCAGAAAACATGCAAGAGAAACGCATGATGCTGACCAGAATTATTATAAGATGATACGGATTTATCAAGAGATAGTAAATTAGAGAGGCAGCAATGACTATAACCTTTGTATCGAACTATATCAATCACCATCAGATTCCGTTTTCCAATGCTCTTTATGAGAGAATCGGAGAGGACTATTGTTTCATACAGACGATGCCTATGGAAGAAGAACGGCTTACTATGGGTTGGGGCGTTGATATTACGTCATTGCCGTATGTGAAATGTCTTTATCAGGATGAATATGAGTGCCGTAAAAAAATAGCGGAAAGCGATGTGGTAATGTTTGGCTGGACAGAAAGAGAGGACATTGTGACCGAGCGGTTACAGTCCGGTAAGATAACGATACGCGTCAGTGAGAGGATTTATCGGGAAGGACAGTGGAAAGCTGTCTCTCCCAGAGGGCTTTTAGCCAAATATAAAGAACATATCAGATACCGGAATAAAAATGTTTATCTTTTATGTGCCGGTGCGTATACGGCGTCAGACTTTCATCTGATAGGCGCATATCCGGGTAAAATGTTCCGCTGGGGTTATTTTCCGGAGACAAGAATTTATTTGGAAGAAACCTTTGCTTCCATGAAAAAAGACGGTGCGCTGCAAATTGTCTGGGCAGGCAGATTCATACCGTTAAAACATCCGGAATATGCGGTGCGCCTTGCCGACTGCCTGCAAAAAAAAGGCTATGATTTTCAGGTGCACATGTTAGGAAGCGGAGAACTTGAGGAAGACATCAAAAGACAAATAGAGCATGCCGGATTATCAAAGCGTTTTGTGCTTTACGGATATCAGCATCCTGAAAAGGTGAGGGATGTGATGGAACAGTGTCATATCCACCTTTTTACCAGTAATCATTTAGAGGGCTGGGGGGCTGTTGTCAATGAGGGAATGAACAGCGGCTGTGTAGAAGTGGTGAATGCGCAGGTAGGAGCGGCGCCGTATTTGATAGAACATGGCGTGAACGGACTGCTCTATCATAATAATTCTTATCAGGAAATGGAAAAATTAGTGTTGGATTTATTTGAACACTGGGAGGAACGGAAAGTGATGGGGGAAGAAGCTTACCGGACGATTGTGCAGGAATGGAATGCCGAACATGCGGCGGAAGAATTGCTACGCTTTACAAAATGTCTGGCTGAAGGCAGACTTGTTCCGGCAGCAAGCGGTCCTTTAAGTCCGGCACCGTGGAAAATGTGAAAAATAAATTTTCACAGTAAGAAAGGCAAGATTTTCTATGAGAAGAATAAAAATCAGCGTTATCGTACCAATCTATAATACATTGGATTATCTGGAGAGATGTGTGGATTCTATTCGCAGGCAGACTTATGAAAATTTGGAAATCCTGCTGATAGATGATGGTTCCACAGACGGCACGGGAGCGCTTTGCGATACGTTTGCCAGACAGGATAACAGAATCAGAGTATATCATAAAGAAAACGGAGGAGCATCTTCTGCGCGGAATTTCGGCTTGCAGAATGCCATTGGTGATTACATCGGTTTTATAGACAGCGATGATTATATTGATACGGATATTTATCAAAGTATGATAGAGTTGATTGCCGAAAAGGATTATGATATTGTGCAGATGTCAAGAGATGAACGGGATGAGGCGGACAATCGTCTGGAGGATGTCTGTATCCCACCGAAAGAACTGCGTTTTTGTGATACCGAAACTTTTTTAAAAGAACTTCTGCTCCATCAGGCGGACTGTTCTTTCTGTACAAAACTGGTGAAGAGGGAGCTGTTTGGAAAGAACCGTTTCCCGGAGGGAAAACTGAATGAGGATTTTAAGCTGTTAGTTCCGCTGTTGATGAAGACAGAGGGAGTTGCGATTCTGCCAAAGCAGGCATATCATGTAGTCTGCCGCAGTACCAGCACAACCAGACAGCATTCGGAGAACAGTTTTTCCAGAGTGTATATGGATATTGTAGATAATGCGGATGAAATGCAGATACTGGTCGATGAGCATTATCCGGCGATTCACGACTGTGCGCTCCGTTTTAATCTTTATCAAAGGCTGGAGTATATGCTGCATGTTCCGATTTCGCAGATGACCGACCAGAATGATTTTTATCTGAATGTGAAAAAATATCTGCGCAGGCATATCATAAATATGATTAAGAATCCTTATCTAACCGAAAAAAATAAAAAGTATCTGTTGGTATTGACAATCGCGCCGCGGACAGCGCGCAAAGTGCATAAAGCGAAAAAAGAGAAAGAACTGGCTAAAGAATCAGAAAGAGAATCGTCGTGACAGGTGTAGAAGAGAAAAAAAGTAAATTATGGTTTTATATCTTTTTGCTTGCATGGGTGGCGCAGATGATGGCGGCAGTTTATTTTTGCTGTCAGAAACAGGGGTTTCATGAAGATGAATATTACTCCTATTATTCCACCTCGCGTACGTACGGATTATTTGTAGAGGATAATACGTGGGCGGAACATGATGATTATTATCAGGAATTTGTTGTTTTGGAAAATCAGGGTTTTCAGTATGCACTGGTGAAGCAGGTGCAGTCTTGGGATGTTCATCCGCCCGTATATTACTGGATACTGCATACGAT
>CAMWMM010000222.1 GCA_947175285.1 uncultured Lachnospiraceae bacterium | reverse complement strand
GATTTTAATATGCGGATAAACATTGGACAAATGCTTATATGCTTTCTCCATATCATTTTTGGCAGGGGAAAGCAGAATATAATCCGTAAGAAGAAGTAATTCATGATATGCTTCAAAATCGTCATCGGAAAGCTTTCTGATGGCAATTTTATATTTCATTTTTTTCAGTTCTTTGAAACGATTGATATACATTTCATCCGGCTTTATGGTATTATTCGCCAACAAAACCAATCTATCATGCGGAGTCTGTGTCTGTCCGCTGATATCTGAAAAAATGGAAATATTATTCACTTCCACAAAAATTTCCTTGTCCATCGATAACGTCTCAATGCCTATACTTTCAATCAAATCAAGCCCTGCGATATCGGCTGCCCCATCATAACTTCCGGTGCCTAAAAGACTGGGCGTCAAAAGATGATTTTTCTTCTGTGTAAATACAGAATAGGCTTGAACCGTTACGGTTTCATCAAATAATGGTACTAATGTTACAAGCATAATGAATTCTCCTATTTATCCACATTTAATAATAAGTTGATATTTCTCTTACTATCTTATATTACTATCATACTATATTTCCACAAATTTTTATATACTTTTTTCTAATATTCAGGAAAAAATTTGAAGAAAATATATTCTTTATTTCTCGTTAATATAATTAACCAATCCCTCTGCAGCAATGATTTTTTGCATAAATTCAGGGAATGCCTGTCCTTTATAGGTTGTGCCTTTTGTTACATCGGTAATCACACCGGTGTCAAAATCCACTTCCACGGTATCTCCCGCGTCGATTCCTTTTGCCGCCTCCGGACACTCAATGATTGGAAGTCCGATATTAATTGCATTCCGGTAGAAGATACGTGCAAAAGTCTCTGCAATGACGCAGCTTACACCGGCTGCTTTAATGGCAATCGGAGCATGTTCTCTGGAGGAACCGCATCCGAAGTTTTTCGTTGCCACAATAATATCCCCTTTCTGCACTTTTTTCATAAAATCTTTATCAATATCCTCCATACAGTGCGTAGCAAGTTCCGCCGGGTCTGAAGAAGTTAAGTAACGCGCCGGAATAATAAAATCCGTATCCACATTATCACCATATTTAAAAACACATCCTTTTGCTGCTTTCATTTTTATACCTCCATTTTTTTTAAATACTGCAACATAACAAGAATTGCTTTGCAATTCTTGGAGCGCAAGCTGTCAAGCTTGCGGTTTTTATAGCTGGCACGGGCAGGAAATTTTACCTGTAACGGCGCTTGCCGCAGCAACAGCCGGACTTGCCAGATAAATTTCAGAATCCACATGTCCCATTCTGCCGACAAAATTGCGGTTTGTGGTAGATACACAACGCTCATTTTCCGCAAGAATACCCATATAGCCGCCAAGACACGGTCCGCATGTCGGTGTGCTGACAATGGCGCCTGCTTCGATAAAGGTCTTTAATAAGCCCTCTTCCATTGCCTGCATATAAATTTTTTGTGTAGCAGGTATCACGATACATCTCATACCCTTTGCTACATGTCTGCCGTTTAATACTTTCGCAGCAATCCGTAAATCATCGAGTCTGCCGTTTGTACAGGAACCGATTACTACCTGGTCGATTTTAATATCTTCCTTAATCTCGTCAATTGTCTTTGTGTTTTCCGGAAGATGAGGGAATGCTATGGTAGGACGAAGCGTACTCAAATCAATTGTGTATTCTTCATCATAAACAGCATCTTCATCCGCCTCATATACGGTATAAGGCTTTGTAGAATGTTCTTTCATATAGGCAACTGCCAAATCATCCACCGGGAAAATGCCGTTTTTGCCGCCTGCTTCAATTGCCATATTAGCGATGGTAAAGCGGTCATCCATTGTCAGGTTTTTAATTCCCTCGCCGACAAATTCCATTGATTTATACAAAGCGCCGTCTACGCCAATCATGCCGATTATATGCAGAATCACATCTTTTCCGCTGATCCATTCGGAGGGTTTTCCTACAATGTTAAATTTGATTGCCGACGGTACTTTAAACCATGCCTTTCCGGTTGCCATACCTGCCGCCATATCGGTACTGCCGACACCCGTAGAAAATGCGCCTAAAGCGCCATATGTACAGGTATGGGAGTCCGCGCCGATAATAACGTCTCCTGCCACTGTCAGCCCTTTTTCCGGAAGCAGCGCATGTTCAATGCCCATCTCTCCCACTTCAAAATAATTTGTAATGTCATTGCGATATGCAAATTCTCTTACGCATTTACAGTGCTGCGCAGATTTAATATCTTTATTCGGCACAAAATGGTCCGGAACCAGTGCAATTTTATCTTTATCAAAAACACCGTCTACTTTCATTTTTTCCATTTCTTTAATGGCAACCGGACTTGTAATATCGTTTCCAAGTACCAAATCCAAATCCGCCTCAATTAACTGTCCGGCTTCTACCTTGTCCAGTCCGGCATGCGCTGCCAATATTTTCTGAGTCATTGTCATTCCCATTTTGTTACAGCCTCCTTTATTTATTTTATTAACTGGTATTATTAATAATAAAAATCAGTTATACTTTCATAGAAAAAGCATAACCGATTTTTATCAAAGTTCTGAATATCAACTGAAAATTAATTATTAATCAGCTTATCTTCTCCGTTCCAGCTATAAAGCTTTCTGATATCCTCACCAACAACCTCTGCCGGATGCTCGGAAGCAAGTTTTCTCATAGCCTTGAAATGTACTTGTCCGCCTGCGGAAGACATATCCAGTAAGAAGTCTTTTGCAAAAGTACCGTCCTGAATATCAGCAAGAATTTTCTTCATTGCTTTCTTGGTATCTTCCGTAATAATCTTAGGTCCGGTAATATAATCACCATATTCCGCAGTATTGGAAATGGAATATCTCATTCCTGCAAAACCTGACTGATAAATTAAATCAACAATCAGTTTCATTTCATGAATACATTCAAAATAAGCATTTCTCGGGTCATATCCTGCTTCTACTAATGTTTCAAAGCCTGCCTGCATCAGTGCGCATACACCGCCGCAAAGTACTGCCTGCTCACCGAAAAGATCTGTTTCCGTCTCTGTTCTGAAAGTAGTTTCCAGTACGCCTGCTCTTGCACCGCCGATTGCTAACGCATATGCTAAAGCAAGTTCCTGTGCTTTTCCTGTTGCATCCTGATGAACGGCTACAAGACAAGGAACACCTTTGCCTGCCTGATATTCGCTTCTTACCGTATGTCCGGGCCCCTTAGGTGCGATCATTGTTACGTCTACATCCTTAGGCGGTACGATACATCCAAAATGAATGTTGAAACCATGTGCAAACATTAACATATTACCAGCCTCTAAGTTCGGCTCAATATCTTTCTTATATAAAGCAGCCTGCAATTCATCATTAATTAAAATCATAATGATATCGGCTTTTTTTGCCGCTTCTGCTGCGGTATATACTTCAAACCCCTGTGCTTCAGCCTTTGCCCAGGATTTTGAACCCTCGTAAAGACCGATAATAACATGGCAGCCGGATTCCTTTGCATTTAAAGCGTGTGCATGTCCCTGACTTCCGTAACCAATCACTGCAATTGTCTTACCCTCTAATAAAGACAAATTACAATCCTCCTGATAAAAAATATTAGCCATTTCTTTTTCCTCCATTTTGTTATAATTTATTATATTTTTTCCTCAGAATCATAAATAAGTAACATTCTCGGTGCCGCGGCCAAGACCTGCAATGCCGGTTCTGGCAAGCTCTAAAATTTCATAGCTGTCCAAAAGATTAATAAATGCCTCAATTTTTTCCTGATTTCCGGTCAGTTCAATAATCAGGCTGTCTTTGGCAACATCTACAATTTTAGCACGGAAAATATCCGCAACCGAAATAACGCCCTGCCTTTCTTCTGAAGATGCTTTGACTTTAATCATAGCCAGTTCGCGGTAAACGCTTTCATTTGGCTTCAATTCCTTGATATCCCGTACATCAACCAGTTTAGCAACCTGTTTTTCAATCTGGTCAAGAATTTCATCATCCCCGGATGTTACAATGGTAATACGTGTATATCTCGGATCCGCCGTTACGCCTGCCGTAATACTTTCAATATTATAACCGCGTCTTGAAAACAGTCCTGAAATACGGCTGAGTACGCCTGACGTATTATCTACTAAAAGCTGAAATACCTTTTTACGCATAAAAACTCCTGCCTTTCTCAATAAACACTGTCAATAATTGTAGCAACAATACGACAAAAAGTCAACCTATTCCGCATCCGTCATACATTTTGGCAGTGCTAACGTTCCTGTTCGTGCAACTTCCACAACACTGACGGATTGTAACATATTAATCAGCAGGTTGATTTTCTCAGGCACATCGCAAATCTGGATAATCATCAGCGTTTTGGACATATCGACAATATCCGCTTTCATAATTTCGCATGTCTCCATAATATCCCGTCTGTTGTTTCTGTTATATTTGACTTTAATTAACATGAGTTCCCTGCTGATGCTTGCCGTTTCGTCAAATGTTTTCACCTTTATAACATCCAATTTTTTATTCAGTTGTTTCTCTATCTGCTCAATTGTCCGCTCATCACCGCTGCTGACAATCGTCATACAGGAAACTGTAGGGTCGTCCGTCTCTCCTACGGCAAGAGAATCAATATTATAGCTTCTTCTTGAAAACAGTCCCGAAACCTTACAAAGTACACCGGATCTGTTTTCAACCAATACGGAATATATTTTTTTCTTCATTCGATATTCTTTCCTTTCTTAACATGAAACCTTATCACGCCGCTTTAACATATTCTAAACGAGGTCCATCGGATCTATGACACATTCCATCAGCACGGATTCATCCTTTTCCAAAAATTCGCGGATGGCGTCTTCCACACCGTCCATCGATAGAAGTCTCATAAACTTCATGTCATATGCCATGGCTAATTTCTCTAAATCCGGACTTCCCGATAAGTCAACCACCGAATAATTATCTTTATAGTTATAGTGTTGAAATTCCCTTACCATCCCGAGATATGTATTTTTCAATACAACAATTTTCACGGGAACATGGAACTGCCGCATGGTAGCAAGTTCCATCATGGACATCTGAAAGGAACCGTCACCGCATACCGCAACAACCTGTCTGTCTGGACAGGCAAGTTTTGCGCCCATAGCTGCCGGAATGGAATATCCCATTGTACCCATACCTCCGGTCGTCAAAAATCTGCCGTTTTTTACAATATGATAGGAACAGGACCAAATCTGGTTCTGTCCGACATCCGCAACGTAAACGGCATTATCTTTCATCTGTTCGGACAGCATCCGAATAAATTCCGCAGGATCCACATAGGCAGGATTCGGATTTCTCTTCTTTCCCATCGTCTCTCTGTAGCCGTTTAACGTTGTAATCCATTCTTCATGTTCACACGCAAATTTTTCCTTTGAAAGGTCTTCAAAAATGTGCTTCGCATCACCGACAAGCGGAATGGATGCACCGACATTTTTACCGATTTCGGCAGGATCAACGTCAATATGCACTAAAATTTTATTCTCCGTAATCAAATCCGGCTGGCTGATGGCACGGTCGGCAACTCTTGCTCCAACCATAATCAGCAGATCCGATTCATTCATTGCCCTGTTCGCATATGGTTTGCCGTTATTTCCCACCATACCGTAATACATCGGATGTTTAGTCGGCATAACGCCGATTCCCATCATGGTAGAGACAACCGGAATCCTGTATTCTTCCACAAAAGCGCGCAATGCGGTTTCCGCTTCGCTGAGAAGCACGCCGCCGCCGGCACAGATAATCGGTCTTTTGGCTTTGGAAAGTTCTCCAATGACTTTCTTAATCTGTACGGCATGTCCTTTCACCGTCGGCTTGTACGTACGCAGATTGACTGATTCCAGATATTCAAATTTCTTTATCGCCGCATTTTGAATATCAATCGGTACATCAATTAATACCGGGCCTTTTCTGCCGGAATTTGCAATATAAAAAGCTTCTTTAAAAACACGCGGAATATCATTAACATCTTTTATCAAATAACTGTATTTGACAAATGACTCCACTGCACCCGTAATATCGGCTTCCTGAAAGACATCGGATCCAATCAACTCACTGTTTACCTGTCCTGTGATGCAGATAAGCGGAATACTGTCGGCAAAAGCTGTTGCAATCCCTGTAATGACATTTGTTGCGCCGGGGCCTGAAGTAACCGCACAAACGCCTGCCTTTCCGCTTACTCTTGCCAGACCGCTTGCCGCATGCGCCGCATTCTGCTCCGTACGAATCAGAATGGTTTTTATATTTGTGTTTAAAATACTATTATAAAATGGACAAATAGCAACGCCCGGATATCCGAATACATATTCCACGCCTTCCTCTTCCAGACATTTTACTATTGCATCTGCACCTATCATATAAATCCTCCGTTTCTCTTACCAATTATTTTATATTTAGAATCCGCTGTGTCAGTTTCACGGCATCCGCTGCATCCTTAGAATAACCGTCCGCTCCGATTTCATCTGCGTATTCCTGTGTAATCACAGCGCCGCCGATGATAACTTTCGCATCCACATTCTTTTCTTTGGCATAGTTAATTACATGTTTCATCTGCTGCATGGTTGTTGTCATTAGCGCCGATAAAGCAATAACTTTGGCATTATATTTCACTGCGGCTTCAATAATTTTTTCCTTAGGCACGTCTTTTCCTAAATCAATGACCCTGAAACCATAATTTTTCAGCATCAGCGTGACCAGATTTTTGCCGATATCATGAATATCTCCTTCTACCGTAGCGATGACGACAACGGGCATTTCCTTATCACTGCTTTCTTTCATAAGCAGCGGTTCCAAATACTCAATGGAAGCTTTCATTGCTTCCGCACTGGCTATTAACTGCGGCAGGAAATATTTGCCTTTATCAAAAAGTTCCCCGACCTCATTAATACCGGGCAGCAATACCTCATCTAAAAGTTTCCCGGGCTCATTCCCCTCTTCTATCGCTTTTTTGGTATCTTCCACAATACCACTTTTATTTCCCTTTAAAACGTCCGCACGCAGCTTCTCTAAAACAGTAAGCTTGTCCGATTCATTCTCCGTTTTGTTCGTAATGCGGATTCCTGTAGATTTGACAACGGCTTCTCCCGTTTCCTCACGCTTTTGTTTCACGGCATCCATCAACTGAATATAACGGATATCCGCGTCCTTTTTATTCAGGAGTAAATCAGAGGCAAATGCAATGCTGACAAGCAGTTCCTGTGAGGGATTTGCGATTGCCATAGTAAGTCCATCGCGAATCGCCATCGTAAGAAATGCCGTATTTACATAGCTTCGCTCCGGCAGTCCAAAAGAAATATTGGACAAACCACAACTGGTTGCGAGTCCTTTTTCATAGCAATAGCGAATCGTCTCAAGCGTTTCTATTGCCGCAGTTTTATTTGCTCCTACCGTGGCGACAAGCCCGTCAACCACAATATCTTCTTTCCGCAGCCCCAGTTCATAAGCGTGTTTTTGTATCGTTTCAATAATCTCTATTTTTTCCTGTATATTCTCCGGCAGTCCTTTATCAGACAGCGGAAGCAGAATGAACATAGCGCCGTATTTTTTTGCAATCGGTAAAAGCGCTTCCATTTTGGCTTTCTCATAAGATATGGAATTAATGAGCGCCCGCCCCGGATATCTTCTAAGAGCTGCCTCTATCACATCCACATGGCTGGAATCAATGGCTAACGGCAGACTGGAAATCTGGCTGATTGCTTCAATCGCCTGAAGCATCACGGTTTTTTCATCAATCCCGCTCATTCCCACATTGACATCCAGAATACAGGCG
>CAMWMM010000221.1 GCA_947175285.1 uncultured Lachnospiraceae bacterium | reverse complement strand
GATATTAAGGAAGGGGATATTGTATTCGTATCGGATTTGACTTTTTCCGCTACCTGTAATCCGATTGTTTATGAGAAAGGGACGCCTGTTTTCATTGATGCGGAACCCGATACATGGAACATGTCGCCGCAGGCTTTGGAGAGAGCGTTTGAAAAATACCCGAATCCGAAAGCGGTAGTCTGTGCGTATTTGTACGGAACACCGGCTAAAATCGATGAACTGATGGCAATTTGTGAAAAACATCATGTACCTTTTATAGAGGATGCGGCGGAATCTCTCAGCAGCACCTATAAGGGAAAGCATACAGGAACCTATGGAAAATTCGGCATTTATTCTTTTAACGGCAATAAAATCATTACGACTTCGGGCGGCGGTATGTTAGTGTCGGAAGATGAAGAAGCGATTAAAAAAGCGCTCTTTTTAGCGACACAGGCGCGTGATCCTGCAAGACATTATCAGCATTCCGAAATAGGATATAACTATAGGATGAGTAATGTTACCGCAGGTATCGGCAGAGGGCAATTACTTCATCTGGAGGAACATAAAGCGCTCAAACAGGCAATTTATAAGCAGTATCAGGAAGCTTTTGCCGATATTCCGGAAATCACAATGAATCCGCTCAATCCGGATGGGGATGCCAACAACTGGTTATCCTGTATGACGATTGCGGAGGGCTGCAAGGTGACGCCGGATATGGTGATGGATGCACTTGCAGAGGAAAATATAGAGTCCAGACCGATTTGGAAGCCGATGCATGAACAGCCTGTTTTTGCAGACTGTGATTTCTTTGCACATAATGAGAATGGCAGCAGCGTCGGCAGTGATATTTTTGCAAGAGGATTATGTCTGCCGAGTGATATTAAGAATACGCCGGAAGATATGGAGTTGATTATAAAAATTGTGAAAAGCTGCTTTGCAAAGTAGATTTGGATGACAGGAGGAAGTTTATGATATACGCAAGATATATAAAAAGAATATTGGATATTGTGCTTTCTCTGTCGGCAATAATTATTTTAAGCCCGATTCTGCTCATTTTATATATTTTAGTCAGAGTAAAATTGGGAAGTCCCGTTTTATTCAAGCAGGAACGTCCGGGCAGAAAGGAAGAAATTTTTACGCTGTGTAAATTCCGTACCATGACGGATAAGCGGGATGAACAGGGAGAGCTTTTGCCGGATGAAGTCAGGCTTACAAAATTCGGAAAGTTACTCCGCTCTACGAGTCTGGATGAACTGCCGGAACTGTTTAATATATTAAAAGGCGATATGAGTATTATCGGACCGAGACCCTTGCTGGTACGTTATCTTCCCTGGTATACGGAAAGCGAAAGACACAGACATGATGTCAGACCGGGACTTACCGGACTTGCACAGGTAAACGGGCGAAATGCACTGGGCTGGGAAGACAGATTCCGGTATGACTTGGAATATGTGAATCATTGCAGTTTTATCATGGATATCAAAATTATTATGATGACAGTCGGCAAGGTTTTGAAGCGTTCGGGAACACTTTCGGGTGCGGAGCAGACCGTGGAGGATTTTGATATTTACCGTAAAAAACAGCAAGGAGAATATAAATGAATCAGATACCCTTATTTGAGAGAGAACTGGAGCAGACCTGCATACAGGAATTGTCGGACAGTTACGGAAATAACAGGTTTTTTATGAAAAGGGATGACAGCATTCCTTTTAGTTTTGGCGGCAATAAGGCAAGGAAAGCGGCTGAGTTTTACAGGGAAATCAAACAAAGTGACACGGATGTCATTATGACATACGGCAGCAACAGTTCCAATCATTGCCGTATTATTGCGAATATGGCGGCGGCTATGGGACTTGACTGCCACATTATTTCACCGGAAGAAAACAGGACGGTATTAAATAATACCAGACTGGTGCAGAAGTTTGGCGCCGTGATTGAGACATGTCCGGTAAACAAGGTAGCGGAGACAATAGAAAATAGAAAAGAGAGTTACCGGAAACAGGGAAGGCACCCTTATTTTATCACGGGAGGCGGTCACGGAAATCCGGGTACGGAAGCTTATGTGAAAGCATACCGTGAAATAGAAGCGTATGAGAAAGAACATCATACGTATTTTGATTATATTTTTCACGCATCCGGAACAGGCGCGACGCAGGCAGGGCTTGTGTGCGGAAAACTTCTGTCCGGTGATAATAAAAGAAAAATTGTGGGAATCAGTATTGCCAGAGAAGAAGAAAGAGGCAGAAATGTTGTTAAGGACAGCATAAGGGAATATTTAGGGGAGCGTTTTGAAACACTTTATACGGAGGATGCATTGGTTTTTACGGACGCTTACAGATGCGGCGGATATGGCAGCTACACGGAGGAAGTAAAAGAAACGATAGATGATGTGATGAACCGGGAGGGCATTCCGATGGATACGACTTATGTCGGGAAGGCATTCTACGGTATGCTTGGCTTTGTAAAAGAACAAAATATAAGGGATAAGAAGATTCTGTTTATTCACACGGGAGGCTGCCCTCTCTTTTTTGATAAATTGGCGGAAACGGAAAGGCATGGTTGATTTCTATGAATATTTTGATATTGAGTGCGGGAACAAGAAATAAAATAGTACAATATTTTAAGAAAGAAGTGGGAGCAGACGGCAAAGTAGTTGCTACTGACTGCAGCAACTTAGCGCCGGCAGTCTATGATGCGGACAAGTTCTATCTCGTTCCGAGAATTACGGCGCCGGGGTATCTGGAGCATATTCTGGAAATCTGCCGAAAAGAACAGATAGACGGAGTCTTTTCTCTGATTGACCCGGAGCTTAGTATGTTAGCAAAAGAAAAAGACAGGTTTCTGGAAATCGGTGTCACACCGATTATTTCGCCGTATGATTTGGTAGAGACATGTTTTGATAAATATAAGATGTATCAGATGCTGTGTACTATGCAGATTCCGACCGGAAAATGTTTTGTAGAAAAAGAGGCTTTTTATCAGGCGGTGGAAAAAGGAGAGATTTCTTATCCTGTTTTTATAAAACCGGTCAAAGGCAGCGCAAGCATCAATATCAATAAAGTAAACAGTAAGGAAGAGGTAGAACTCTTGTTTACGCTGTACGATGATTTGATGATTCAGGAATATATGGACGGACAGGAATACGGCGCAGATGTCTATATTGATATGCTGTCGGGAAAATGTACGTCTATATTTGTTAAGAAAAAAGTGAAGATGCGCGCCGGGGAAACAGATAAGTCGGTATCGTTCAAAGATGAAAAATTATTTGCCATGCTGCGTGATTTTGTGGAATCCTGCGGTTTTCGCGGGATGATAGATATTGATATTTTTGATATTGGCGGAACTTATTATATTTCGGAAGTTAATCCCCGCTTCGGGGGCGGTTATCCCCATGCCTATGCCTGCGGCGTAAATATGCCGAAACAAGTGATCGAAAATCTGGCAGGCAGAGAGAATGAAGCAACTATCGGAAATTATCTGGAATATATCTGCATGATGAAGTATAATGAGATTGCGATAGAGGACATGAACGGCGAACAGATTGTGCCGTAAACAAAAAAGGATATTATCATATGAGTAAAATATTGGTTTTAATAAACTCTTCCGGCGGATTATATGATTTTAGAAATGAATTTGTGGAAGCGCTTTTACAAAAGAATGAGGTAATTGTCAGTGTGCCTGATGATGTGAAAACAAAGGAGCTGACAGAAGAGGGCTGTCAGATAATCACAACGCCGATTAACCGCAGAGGAATTAATCCGATAGAGGATTTGAAGCTGTGCCAAACATATCGTAAAATGATGAAAGAACTGAAGCCGGATTTGGTGATTACTTATACAATCAAACCGAATATTTACGGCGGGTTTTGCGCGGGCAGAATGAAGATTCCTTATGTTGCGACGATTACCGGACTTGGCGGCGCTTTTGACAGAACCGGTTTATTTTTGCAGCTAATTATTCATATGTATCGCGCGGGACTGAAAAAAGCGGAATGTGTTTTTTTCCAGAACGCGGAAAACAGAAGCATTTTTCAAAAGTTTGGCATTGCCGGAAAAACGGACAGACTTGTTATGGGTTCCGGCGTTAGCTTAAAGCATCACTGCTATGAAGAATATCCGAAACGGGAGGAAACGCATTTCCTGTTTGTGGGACGTGTGATGAAGGAACGGGGAATTCTGGAGTTTTTAGGTGCGGCGCAGGCACTACATAGCGATAACGTTTTTTTTGATATTCTGGGATATTGTGACGAAGATTATCAGGAGATGCTGGAAGAATTGGAGAAAAAAGGCGTGATACATCAGTTGGGATTCCATACGGAAGTACATCCTTATCTGGCGGATGCAAGCGCAGTTGTCATAGCATCTTTTCATGAAGGAATGTCCAATGCGCTGATTGAAGCGGCGGCAACGGGAAGACCTGTTATTGCATCCAATATCAGCGGATGTGTAGAAGCTTTTGAAGAGGGCAGGACAGGACTTGGTTTTACCCCCGGAAATACGGAAGAACTGATTCAGGCGATGGAGAAGTTTCTTGCTTTATCCTATGAGGAACGGGCAAAGATGGGGCATGAAGCCAGAAAGAAAATGGAGCGCGAATTTGACAGGAAATTAGTGACAGCAGCCTATATGGATGAAATAGAAAAAATACTTGCATAAGCAGAAGCTCAAGGAAGGAGAAGCAAAAAGATGGATTTATACGAAAAGATAGTAAAAGGCGAAGAAAAAATTTCACTGGTCGGACTTGGCTACGTAGGAATGCCGATAGCAGTTGCTTTTGCCAGAAAAATTAAAGTAGTAGGATTTGATTTAAACGAGGCGAAGATTGAATTATATAGGAACGGCGTTGACCCGACAAATGAAGTAGGGGATGAGGTTATCCGGAATACGACCGTTGAATTTACGGCGGATGCCTCTAAGCTAAAAGAAGCAAAATTTCATATTGTAGCGGTTCCGACACCGGTAAAAAGCGACCATACGCCGGATTTGTCTCCGGTAGAGGGCGCGAGCCGTATTTTAGGGCAGAATCTGACGAAAGGTTCCGTTGTTGTATATGAATCCACGGTATATCCGGGTGTGACGGAGGACATTTGTGTGCCGATTTTGGAGAAAGAGTCCGGTTTAAAATGCGGTGTTGATTTTAAAATCGGTTATTCTCCGGAGCGCATCAATCCGGGTGACAAAGTGCATCGTTTGGAGACAATTACAAAGATTGTATCCGGTATGGATGAAGAAACGCTCGATACGGTGGCAAAAGTGTATGAGTTGGTAGTGGATGCCGGTGTGTACCGTGCGGAGTCCATTAAAGTGGCGGAAGCGGCAAAAGTTATTGAAAACAGCCAGCGTGACATTAATATTGCTTTTATGAATGAACTTTCTATTATTTTCCATAAAATGAATATTGATACACAGGCAGTTTTAAATGCAGCAGGAACAAAATGGAATTTTCTCAAATTTATGCCGGGGCTGGTTGGCGGACACTGCATAGGCGTTGACCCGTACTACCTGACTTATAAATCGGATGAGTTGGGATATCATTCCAGAATTATTCTGGCGGGCAGGCGAATTAATGACGAGATGGGTAAATATGTGGCGGAAAGCCTTGTGAAAAATCTGATTAAAGCGGATATTCCGGTCAAGACGGCGAAAGTGGCGATTCTTGGCTTTACATTCAAGGAAAACTGTCCTGATACCAGAAATACAAAGGTGATAGATATTTATAATGAACTCGGAGAGTACGGTATCTGCCCGATGGTAGTAGACCCGGCAGCGGACGCAGATGAGGCAAAGCGTCTGTATGGCATTACTTTTGGCAGAATAGAAGATGTGAAAGATATGGATGCCGTTATCGTGGCAGTGGCACACGAGGAATTTAAAAAATTGGGCAAAGCGGATTTGGATAAGTTCTATAAAGCGGGAGAGGCGAAAAAGGTGTTGCTGGATATTAAAGGCGTATTAGATAAAGCGGATTATATGACAGATGAGTATATATTCTGGAGACTGTAGCGAAAGGTGAGAGATGTACGAATGAATAATTTAGTTAGGAAAGTACAGGAGGTAGGTATTGTCAATACCGTTGTAGGAGGGGTAAAAAGAGAATACTATAAAAAACTACAGAAAAAATATCATTTTGATACATGGCATATCAGCCCCTATGAACTGCGCAAATATATACAGGCTGCAGCCGCCTATATAAATGAAAAAAATGCGGATGTTGTAGTAGATGTCGGATGCGGTCTTGGTGAAATGCTGCGGCATACCAACGCCAAAGTACGTATAGGATTTGATATTCATGAAGAAACGATTGAAGCCGCTGAAATGTTGAGTAAAGGAGATATTATATTTCATACGGGGACTTTTGACGAAGTAAATATAAAGGAGCCTATAGATTATCTCATTACCTTGGGATTTATGCATGGCAGTACGGAGGAAACATGGGCACCCTGTTATCATGATATTGCAAAGCGGAATGAAATTAAGCATTTTATCATAGATACTGTTCCGGAAGAGGGTGGAAGTCATTTTCTGGATTTTAACAAGATTTTGCCGGATGAGTATAAATTGATTGATAAAATGGGACCTTTTCTCAGCGGACGGTTTATAGAAATATATGAAAAAGAAAATGTATAAGGGAAGACAAGTATGAAGATAGCTGTTCGGATGGATGATATTACACCGGATATGAACTGGGAGAACTTTTCCTTTTTTCAGAATTTGTTTGAACAGACCGGAATTACACCGTTATTGGGGATTGTGCCGGAGAACAGGGATGCTAAATTGAGTCCGGAAGCGCCCCGCAAAGACTTTGATATTCGTATGAAGGAATTGGAAAAGAAGGGATATTGTTTTGCCATGCATGGCTGCTATCATGTTTATACGACAAAATGCGGCGGCAGGTTCCCGCTCAATTCTTATTCTGAGTTTGCAGGACTTCCGTATGACAAACAGAAAGAACTGCTTGCTTATGGAAAAGAAAAGTTAAAAGAGTATGGAATCGAAACGGATATCTTTATGGCGCCGGCGCATTCCTATGATGATAATACGTTAAAGGCGTTAAAAGAATTGGGATTTAACAAAATCACCGATGGATTTGGCAAAGTTCCTTATATGGAAAAAGGGATTACCTTTTACCCGATTTCTTTTCTGTTAAGCAGAAGTTTCAAACAGAAAAAAGGCGTAACGACGATGGTGATTCATGCGAATACTGTCACGGAAGCAGATAAAAAGCGGTATGAGCAGATTTTCAGAGACTATGGAAAGAATATGATTTCCTATGCAGAATACTTGAAAATAAATCCTGTAAAGAGAACTATACCTGGCAGAGTTAGAGAATATCTCTTAGCTAAGTCAAAATATATGCTGGTTAATATAAAAGGCGGGAGATGATTATGTCAAAACCGATACGGATATTGCATGTTCTTGGCGGCGTCGGACTTGGCGGTGCAGAGAGCCGGATTATGGATATATACCGCTATATCGACAAAGATAAGGTGCAGTTTGATTTTTTAATCCATCAAACAAAAAAGGGTTATTATGAAGAAGAGATAGAGGCGCTGGGAGGGCGGATATACCGCGTTCCCCGTTTTAAATTATATAATATACTGACTTACAGAAAAGCATTACGAGATTTTTTTAACGCTAACCATAAGTTTGCGGTTGTATGCGGACATATGACGAGCACAGCGTCTATCTATTTGCCGATTGCGAAAAAATGCGGCGTTCCGGTGACGATTGCCCACGCAAGGAGTGCGGGTGTAGATAACGGCGTAAAGCGCATCATCACAAACAAACTCAGAAGACCGTTAAGGAAAAAATGTGAT
>CAMWMM010000220.1 GCA_947175285.1 uncultured Lachnospiraceae bacterium | reverse complement strand
CTATTGCACGAATAACGGCATCCTCATCAATATGTTCCGGCAGCGGAAGCTGCACTAAAATACCGTTCACATCCTCACGTTCATTCAACGACTCAATCAAAGAAATCAATTCTTTCTGCGTCACATCTTCCGGCAGTTCATAAGAAAGAGACTCTATTCCAATATATTCACATGCTTTTTTCTTATTTCCAACATATACGCTGGATGCCGGGTCATTTCCTACCTGAATGACAGCAAGGCATAAGCGGATGCCTTTTTCTTTCAAATCAGATACTTTTTGCTTTAATTCATCTTTTATCTGCGCGGAAATTTCTTTTCCGTTTATGATTTGCGGCATTGTTTTCACTCCTCTCTTTATCTATACGCACTCTTAAAAGAGTCCCGTTATGACACCATTGTCATTTACATCAATCCGGTAAGCCGCCGGTTCTTTCGGCAGACCAGGCATTGTCATCACCGCGCCTGTCAAAGCAACAACAAAACCCGCTCCGGCACAGACATAAACTTCCCTGACCGTAATAGTAAACCCTTCCGGTCTTCCTAAAAGCGAAGCATCATCCGACAGAGAATACTGTGTCTTCGCCATACAGACAGGCAGATTACCAAAGCCTGCTTCCTCCAGTTTCTGAAGCTGTTTCTCCGCTCCCGAAACATACACGACATCCTCTGCTCCGTATATTTCTTTCGCTATCATACGGATTTTATCTTTTAGCGGCAGCGCATCCTCATAGAGCGGATGGAAATCTGATCGTTTTTCTTCTATTGTATAAAGCACTTTATTTGCCAGATCAATACCGCCTTCTCCGCCTTTTTCCCATACGCCCGACAGCGCAAACTCACAGTTTCTTTCTTCGCAGAACTGTCTCACATAATCAATTTCCGCCTGTGTATCCGTCACAAAAGAATTGAGGGTAACAACAATCGGCACATTATATTTATGAAGATTTTCAATATGTTTTTCCAAATTGGCAATGCCTTTTTTCAGTGCATCCATATTCTCCGTGGACAATTCGTTCTTCGGTATACCACCATTATACTTCAAGGCTCTGATCGTTGCCACTAAAACAGAAACATCCGGTTTGATACCTGCAATACGGCATTTGATATCGAAAAACTTCTCCGCGCCAAGGTCTGCACCGAATCCGGCCTCCGTAATAACGTAATCCGCCATTTTTAACGCTGAGCGGGTTGCCCTGATGGAATTGCATCCATGAGCAATATTCGCAAAAGGTCCGCCGTGAATCAATGCAGGCGTGTGTTCCAATGTCTGTATCAGATTCGGTTTCATGGCATCTTTTAATAAAGCAGTCATCGCGCCGACAGCGCCCAAATCAGAAGCTGTCACGGCTTTCCCATCATACGTATAGGCAACGATAATATTTCCAAGCCGCCTTTTTAAATCATGCATATCCGAGGCAAGACATAAAATCGCCATAATTTCAGATGCAACGGTAATTACAAAATGGTCTTCTCTTACCGTACCGTCCGTTTTCGCACCAAGACCTACGACAATATTTCTAAGCACCCTGTCATTCATATCCAGACATCTTTTCCAGATAATCTGCCTTGTATCAATGCCGAGTGCATTTCCCTGCTGAATATGATTATCTAAAAGAGCGGCAAGCAAGTTATTTGCCGAAGTCACCGCATGGAAATCGCCGGTAAAATGAAGGTTTAAGTCCTCCATAGGCACAACCTGTGAATAACCGCCGCCTGCCGCGCCGCCCTTAATGCCGAAACATGGTCCCAAAGACGGCTCACGCAGCGCTAAAACCGCTTTTTTCCCTAATTTGCCGAATGCCTGCGCAAGACCGATACCGGTCGTTGTCTTTCCCTCTCCTGCCGGAGTCGGATTAATGGCTGTTACAAGAATTAACTTTCCATCCGGTTTATCCTGAAGACTGTCAAGATATTCTTCCGAAATTTTAGCCTTATATTTTCCATATAATTCTAAATCGTCCTCTTTCATTCCAAGCTGTTTTGCAATTTCGACAACAGGCTCTAAAACGGTCTCCTGTGCGATTTCAATATCTGTCTTCAACGATAAACCCTCCTCTTAGTTAAATAATCTCCTCGACAAGCTGCTCAAACTCACTTTCCGTCATTAAAACCTTACGCGGCTTTGTGCCCTCTTCCTCTCCGACAACACCTGCCTCACATAACTGATCCATAATTCTTGCCGCTCTGTTAAAACCTATTTTAAACACTCTTTGCAGCATACCGATAGAAGCCTTGTCCTTTTCAATGATAAATCTGCCTGCCTCCGCAAAATACTGATCGTACTCCGAAGAAGAATCGGCTCCGCCTGCACCGCTTGCTCCGCCTGCCGCAGTTCCGATATTTTTAATTTTTTCTTCTATATCCTCGCTGTAGACATTACCGATTGCCTGATTTTTTAAGAAATCTACAACATCCGACACCTCTTTATCCGAAACAAAAGCACCCTGGACTCTTGCCGGTTTGGGATAACCCTGCGGATAAAAGAGCATATCTCCTTTACCAAGCAGTTTTTCAGCGCCGACCATATCTAAAATCGTTCTCGAATCCACACCGCTGGATACGGCAAACGCAATACGGCTCGGCATATTTGCCTTAATTAAACCGGTGATGACATCAACTGACGGTCTCTGCGTTGCAATTACAAGATGAATTCCGCAGGCTCTTGCAAGCTGTGCCAGACGGCAGATGGATTCCTCCACCTCTCCGGGGGATACCATCATCAAATCCGCAAGCTCATCTACAATAATCAGAATCTGCGGTAATTTATCCGGTGCGTCCGCATCCCCCCGCGCTTTCATTTCCTCTGCTTTTTTATTGTAGCCTTTCAAATCACGGACATTATAGTCAGCAAATTTTTTATAACGCTCCGTCATCTCCGCTACACCCCAGTGCAGTGCTGCCGCGGCTTTCTTCGGGTCTGTAACAACAGGAATCAGCAAATGCGGAATACCGTTATAAACACTAAGTTCCACTACTTTCGGGTCTATCATAATCATTTTCACATCATCCGGATGCGCTTTATAAAGAATACCCATGATAATCGTATTAATGCAGACTGATTTACCGGAACCGGTTGCTCCCGCAATTAACATATGCGGCATCTTGGCAATATCCGTCACGACAATTTTTCCGCCGATATCCTTGCCGACCGCAAAGGCAAGATTGGACGGAAATTCCCTAAACTCTTTAGACTCCAGCAAATCCCGCAGCGCTACCGCCGCATTTTCTTTATTCGGCACTTCAATGCCGACTGCGGCTTTTCCGGGAATCGGCGCTTCGATACGGATATCAGTAGCGGCAAGATTCAGTTTAATATCATCAGCCAGTCCAACGATTTTACTTACTTTCACGCCTTGTTCCGGCTGTAATTCATATCTTGTAACGGAAGGTCCCTGACTGATGTCTGAAATCGTTACTTTGACACCGAATGTATTTAATGTCTGCTGTAAGCGCTGTGCAGTCTCTTTTAATTCCTTATCGGAACCTGCGCTGCTTTTTCCTTTCCCTTTTGCAAGTCTGCTGTAAGGCGGGAAATGATATTCTTTCTGCGGCACTGCAACCGGACGCTCCCGCACGATACGAGGTGCAGGTTCTTCATAAACAGGTTCTTCGTAAATTTCCTCTGCTTTCACCGGTTCATCTATCTCTTCCGGCTCATCTTCTTCCTCATCTTCTATGGGCAGCTTAATTTCATCCAGTTCATCCGATTCGTTTTCAATAAAATGATATGTATCCGGACTTTTTACAACAGGAATCTCTTCCTCATCCACTTCATCATTTATCATAATTTCATGAATATCATCCCGGCGCTTCTCCGTATCTTCCCTATCTTCTACGGATATTCCGTCTTTGGAAATGCCAAGTGCCGTATCAATCATTACACCGGAGACTTTTTTATCCATTCTGAGAATTTTCTCATTCTCCCGTTCTTCTTCCTGCTGTTTTCTACGCTCCGCTTCTCTGGCGCGGCGTTCCTCTAACGCTTCCTGCCTTTCTCTTGCACGCTCGCGCCTGTACGCAGCATCTTCCATAGAACGCTCATATACTTTTCTTCCCTGATTGGCAACACCGTTTAAAAAGGATTTATCAGTTACAATGACAGCACAGATTATCGCAATCACAATCATTGCAAGAACTGTACCCACCATACCAAGCAGTTTATGAAGCGCATAGGCAAGAGAGCCTGCTATAATACCGCCGCCGTTTCTGCTTTCGCTGCATCTCTTATAAATAGCCGCAAGCTGATACGTATCCATCTGCGCATAATCTGCGCTTATCAGTTCAAAAACCATGCTGAGTATCAAAAACAGGACAATACCTGCCACCAGCTTTCTAGTCGCAATATTATTTCCTATATTGGACATACCAAATGCAATGGAAAGAAAAATAATAACGGGCGCAATATAAGCCATCAGTCCGAAAATACCAAACATAAAAGTACTGACGGCATTCCCGACAGTTCCGACTATGCCAAAATTACATAAAAACAGAATAACTGCAAGCGCTAAAAATACAATCAACAATATCTCATTACGAATTGCTGACGGCATCGGTTCGCTGCTTCTTCTTTTTGCACTGCTTCTATTTGCTGTTGTTTTTTTTCTTGTGGAAGTGCCGGAACTGCTCTTTCCCGTTCCTCTCCCCTGATTCGATGCCATGTCTGACCTCCGCGTAAACTTTTTGCCTTTTCTCCTTAGTATATCATTTTAAAATATACTTGTCATCCTTTATTTTGTATCTGATTTTTTTCTTTCTACCATATCATGAAGATGGGCTATTGCATCCTTGATTCCTCCGACCTCATTTATGATTCCTTCTTCAACAGCTTCTTTGCCGACTAAAACCGTTCCTACGTCCTTTGTCAGCATTCCTGTTTCCATCATCAACTCTTCTAAACGAGTTTTGGAAACTTTACAATGTTCACATACAAATCCGGTGATACGGTTCTGTATTTGTTTAAAATAGTCAAATGTCTGCTGTACGCCAATTACCATACCGTTTAACCTGACCGGATGAATCACCATTGTACCGGTCGGCACAATATAAGAATAATCCGTACTGACAGCTATCGGCACACCAATGGAATGGCTGCCGCCCAATACAAGAGAAACCGTAGGCTTGCTTAAAGATGCAATCATTTCCGCAATTGCCAGCCCTGCTTCCACATCTCCGCCCATCGTATTTAATAAAATCAATACGCCGTCTATTTTTTTACTGTCTTCAATGGCGGCAAGCTGCGGCAGAATATGCTCATATTTTGTTGTTTTGGAAGAACTGCTTAAATTTTCGTGTCCTTCGATTTCACCGATAATGGTGATTAAATGTATATTATGGTCGGATTCGCTTTCATCCAGTGTAAGCTGTCCTGTCGATTCAATCCGTTCATCTCTGTGCTTTTCCGCTTCTGCCTTTTTCTCTTTTCTTTCGTTTTCCTTTTTTTCATCATTATTATTTTTATTCTTATTGTTTCCCATAGATTTTTCCTTTCTTTCCGCTTATTCTAAAAAGTTCAGAATCTGAACTGTTCAAAATTTGAATTTTTCACTAAAAAAGAGAATCCAGGTTACGATTCTCTTCTAGTTTTTGTGATATTCAGATTTTTATTCCGAATCTGTCAGGAAAAATCAAAATCATCATTGTCTTTTATTTCTACATCAAATTTCATTTTTTCTTCTGTAATTTCAAACTGATAATTCATTTCTCTCTTCTCATGTTTTTTAGGCAGCGGCAGCGGATTTTCAATATAACGCGGTGCAGATACCGGCTTAGATATCTCTGTCGGTGCTTCCGGAGCAGGTTCTTTCATTTCTATGGTACTCTTATCTTCATCCGCCGTTTGTATATTCATTGCTGCATTTTTCACTTTTCCATCCTCCCACACAAAACTCTGCTGTAAGCCGATTCCTGCCAGAACGCTCCATATAAAGACTGAATAAACCTGATAAGACAATACGCCTGTTGCCGTCAGCGGCGTCGGCGCCAAAAGAAACATCAGCCATATCCAGATTGAAGCATTCTGCTTATCTTTACGGTTCCAAAATGCCATAATGAGAAATGCCGCCGGCACAACTAAAATAAGGCATTCTATAATGGAACGACTTGTCTGATAGAATATATAATCTGCTTTTATATGGTTTCTGTATAATAAAAACCATGTTTCCGCAATCTGTCCGATTTTTTCATGATTATAGAGCGCATCCACAGCAAGCGCTCCCATAAAAGACAATCCTCCGGATGTCAGAATCAACACCAAAAACGCTGCGGAAACTTTTCCGGAGAAAAAATTATTTTTCTCCCGCTTTTGTATGCCGGTAAAAAACGCCGGTAAAAGAAATAACAATGTCAGCGATACGGCATCCAGATAGCACAAAATACCAATAACGATACCGGAAAGAAAAGCTCCTGCAATTCCTGCCGCTGCGTTAAAATTCCCGCAGCAGTACATTTTCACATAACTTCCGATGATAAAAAGCCCTGCCAGATACAAAAGAAAAAAGAAACTTTCCGGCGTCAGCACAAAAATCTGCCCTGCATAAACGGAAGATACCGCAAGCATGAGCATTGCAGCATATGCGGGCATCTTTCCGGCTATTTTCCCGACTGCAAAGAAAGCTAAAAGAATCGTAAGCATCTGGATGAAAATCTGCATCCATACGGCAGCGGCAGCCTTATTACCCAAAAAGGAAAGTACAAAAGACAAACACAATGTATAAAGATAAGAAGCGCCATGTGCAGTGGGCTCTACACCCACTCCCGCTTTTACCGCTGCATCGTGATAATACTGCGTTATGGTAATCATATCCGGAGTGCTTTGCAGATACAGGTAAATACGGTATAGCAGACCTGCCATAAAAACACCGAATGTAATAAATACTCCCCAAAAAGAAGCCATCCGGCTGTTCATCATGTTTTTTTCTTCCGTATTATTCTGTCTGTAGTATTCGGAAACTTCTTTCCTAATGAGAAAATAACATCCCGCCACACCGGCAAAGACCAAAAAAACAAAAACAATCGTGCCATAGTCTATGAGCTCATTTATATACTTCTGCCAATACAATATGGCATAATCTGCCAGGAGTACCCCTGCGGCACATGTATAGAGCGCCCACAAAAGATAACTTATCCATGTTTTTTTGTATGTCATATTTCTTATCCTTTGTTCTTTTGTCAGTTAAGAGCCTGCTCCAAATCCGCAATAATATCGTTAATATGTTCAAGACCGACTGAAAGACGAATCAAATCAGGTGCAACACCCGCTTCTTTTAACTGCTCATCATTCATCTGTCTGTGCGTGTGGCTTGCAGGATGTAAAACACAGGTTCTTGCATCAGCCACATGAGTCACAATGGCAGCAAGCTTTAATTTATCCATCATTTTTGCCGCAGCTTCTCTGCCGCCCTTTAAACCAAAGGAAATAACGCCGCATGTGCCGTTCGGCATATACTTTTTCGCCAAATCATGATATTTATTTCCCGGCAGTCCCGGATAGTTTACCCAGGCTACCTTCTCATGCGCATTTAAATATTCCGCTGTTTTCTGCGCATTGTAACAGTGTCTTTCCATACGCAGGGGAAGCGTCTCAAGCCCCACATTCAATAAAAAGGCGTTCTGCGGAGACTGGATGGAACCTAAATCCCGCATCAACTGGCTTGTCGCTTTCGTAATATAAGCCGCTTTACCGAATTTCTCCGTATATACAATGCCGTGATAGGAATCATCCGGCGTACAGAGTCCCGGAAACTTATCCGGATATTTAGTCCAGTCAAAATTACCGGAATCTACAATGCAGCCGCCGACGGACATAGCATGTCCA
>CAMWMM010000219.1 GCA_947175285.1 uncultured Lachnospiraceae bacterium | reverse complement strand
AATCTTTTCATTTTAATTCCACCTTTCATAATTTTATATTTATGGTAGTTACAACTACATTTCATAATATCAGATTGTAATCTGTGTAACAATATCCCTTGCAGAAAGTGTCCCTTTTTTGCAGAAAACGACCATCCAAGCAAAAATATCCCCTTGAATCAAACCTAAGGTCAATTCAAGAGGACTTTTCTCTATCGGCTTTTCCGCTGTTTACAGGTTTATTTTTTACTGCCTTGTCAGTATTAATTCTCTTTACCGTTTCTTGCCAGTTCGCTTCAAAAATTTCTTAGTTACAGATACCTCCCTTTATTTACAAGACACTTGCAACTTGTGGCAGCTATGTCCCCAAAGCATTCATCATGATAATTCAATAACTCTATCACAAATTTCTAATACGGCTTTTCTATGTGTTATAATAATGCAAGTCTTTCCGTTTAACTCCGTACTAATTAGGTGAATCATTCTATTTTCACTATCTTCATCAAGTGCAGAAGTCGGCTCATCCATTATATATATTTTTTTATCCTGCAATATCAGACGAACAAACGCTATCTTTTGTATTTCACCACCCGATAAAGACATTTTATTTTCGCCAATTTTGCTATCCAACCCATTTAAAAAACTATCAACAGGAAAATTCAAATAATTCATTAAGGAATTTATTTTTTCTATATCATTATCTTCACATTCAAAAATATCTCTTAATTTCCAACCTGGCAAATAATTTTCCTGTGACATTATGCCAATACATTTATCCAGACAGTCATCCTCATATGATGCAATATCCTTTCCGTCTAAAAGAATTTCTCCGCTGATAGGAGTACATATCCTTGACAACAAACGTATTATAGATGTTTTACCTGATCCATTCTTACCTATTATTCCAATAATCTCTCCCTGTGCAATTTCTAAATTTAGATCCCTGAATACAAATTCAGGACTATCTTCATATTTAAAATCCACATTATGCATAGTAATCTGCCCTTTTAGCGGAAGTGTTGGATTATATATTCCAGACCTTACTTCTTTATCATTTTCAAGTATATCAAGCAATTTATTTATTATTGGTACAATGCCCTTTAATGATACATATAAACTCCCTAAACTAACTATCGGACTATATAATCGTTGTAAATAAATCGTTAAACTAAATAAAACCCCCACAGATAACTCATCATTAACTACTCTTACAGAACCCAAAAGCATTATCAAAAAAAGTCCCAATGTATTAAATGCCATCCCTGTAGACTGCACATAGTTCATAATTTTTATCTGCTTTAAATATTGTGTTCTTTGTGCGCCAACATTTTCTCTATACTCAGATAAAATTTTCTTTGTGATTCCCATTAACCTTATTGAAATGGAATTATTCACAATATTATTAGTAAACGAAGATACATCACCCATTTTATTTCTTAATATTATCATTTCTTTCTTTGCAATGTTCCCTATCTTCCGCTGTATTACTGCAAACATTATTGCTAAAATAGTGATTAAAATACCGATTATTTTATCAACATATATAAGATAGATAGCTACACCCAGAGCAACAAATGTACTTATAATTGCATCATTTACTACAGAAGAAAGCAAACTTTCTAACTTATTTACATCTTTTTCTATAATAGCATGCACATCCCCTGCTTCGTGTTGTTTCCAAAAGAAATAATTTGTTTTTGTTATCTTCTCAACCAATCTTGTTTGAATAGTAACAGTAATATCTTGCGATAATTTTGCAAAGCTCATCTTTTGCAAATGTTGAAATATGATCATCAGTACACCCAACAAAAGCAAGTAGGCGGCATTGTTTAGCACTCTTGAAAAATCATTGTATATAACCCCGTTATCTATTATTCCTCCTACAATACTTGGAAATATTAAAGCACTACAAGTATAGGCAATCGCACAAAACAGACACCAACTGTACATAAATATGTATTTTTTCAAAGATAGCTTTGCAGCTTTTATCAATCTGAATAACTCTCTCACATATTTCACCTATCTTATTATTCCAAAACATTATCTAATGAGTTTTTTATTTTATTAAAATTTATTATTTGCACTGTCCCTATGTAAATTACAAGTATTACACTTACAATAATTACTGGTACAATAATTCCATTCAAATATTGATTCCCATGAAAATAAGTATTTGCCCTGCTTCCGAACCGCATAATAAATGTATTTTGAATAATACAAAAATTCGCAATACTTACTGCATATGGCAATAAATAAAAAAACAGATTTTCTTTCAAATTTATCCGTTTAAGTTGCTTCTCAGACATTCCAATTTGTCGCAAAACTCTATAATCCCCAATGCTGTTGTTACACTCAATAATATTTTTAATCGACACCATCGCCATACAAATTAACATGAAGATTATACCGATATACATTCCCAAAGATTTAGTTATTATAGCCATAAACGAAATATCATTTTCTTCAATAGACCTAAATCTAATGGGACCAATGAAATCTATTACCTGATTCCCATTATCTCCATATCTATCATATAAATAAGCATAATCTAATTCAAATGAATTCATTATCTCCTGATCGGCATTTTTACATACTGCATAAGGTACTTTTTCAACCGTATTTGCAAAATACCCTTTTTTAGCAATACTTAATTTTTCGCACACTTCATCAGGAAATACTAAAAAGCTATCTGTGTTTGTATTGTAAATATAATCTCCCAAATTTTCAGTTACAAAAAAGCAGCTTGTATTTTCATGTAACAATGTTCCTGCCACATTGAGCGAATGCGTTCCACCGTTTAATGCTTCCTCAAATTGTGTTAAATCTATATCATCCTTGACATGAAATAAAAAACCATCTAAATCTAAATTAATCGGTTCTAAACCTGCCATTATTCTTAGCTGATTATAGTCTGTAATTCCCATTGCCAATCTAGGCATATCATATTTGTTTGCCCTCATTGACGGTCCGGAAAAATCAGAATCCCAAATAAAATATTCCTCTAATTCACATTCATTCTCTATTTCTATATTAGCTTTCATCAAAATATTTCTTACAAATCCATAGTCAATATTGGGTATATCATGTATATCTTCAATATTGTCATAATTAAATGGTACATTAATATCAAAAACCATCCGATGCTCCATATACTCATTAGAAAACTCTGCCATAAGAGGTATCAAGGAGAATCCGCACAACGACAAAGTAAGAACAACGCTAATCAAAAGCATATTTCTGGTAACACTTTTCATTCTATGAGAAAGTTTTCCTATCACAAGGACAGACATATCATACTTTACAAATCTACAATTTTTTATCCAGATTAACAAATAATTTATAATTTTTATTGTAAGATATATAGCAACAATAATTGCTACAAAAATGGCAAATTGAAACTTGTTACTCTCATAACTTGGAATATTTCCACCATAATTTCTCCCTATAGAAAAATAAACTTTTATATTATATCCAATAAAACTATAACTACCTATCAGAAGCAAACACTCTATCAATTTCCAAAAAGTGAAAACTTTTTTACTATCAGGGATTTTGCTATTATTTAGCAGTTCAAGTGGTTTCTTGTGCATAACTTTAATAATATTTATAGCAGTCATTCCACCATACATAATTACAAAAAAAACTATTGTATCTATGAAAGAATTTAAGTAAAACAAGCTGTTAGATATAACTTTTCCATAAGTTATTAATGATATAACAGCATTAACTGCATAAGAACAGCCTATTCCACACAAAATACCAATTACAAAACTTAATGCACTAATTGAAAGCATATCCTTTGAATACAATATTGCAATCTTACTCCGTTTCATCCCTAATGTAATCAGTATTGAAATTTCTTTTAATTTTTCTCTGAACATATGTGAGTTTACATAGCTGATCAAAATAAAAATTGATATTGATACTGCATAAATACAATAACGAATCATTGGTGCATACATTTCAAAATCATATTCCGAATTTCCCTGCACTAAAGGATTTTTTATATCACCTAATGATACAAATCCATAAAATAACGCTATACAGATAATTAAGGTCACAAAATATATAATATTTTCCTTTATGACAGTCATAACATTGTGCCGATTTGTACCAAACATTATTTCATACCTCCAAGTTAGTTTGCTTGTTGCAATTTTGAATTATGTTCAACAATTATTTTATAAAAATCATTTTGGGCATTATTTTTTCTTTCAACAAAATTTATTATATTGCCATCCTTCAAAAAGATTACTCTTTTACAGTAACTGGCACTCATAGGATCGTGCGTTACCATAAGAATTGTTGCCTTTAATTTTTCATTAAATTCTGTCATTACTCCCATTATATTATGGGCATTATTGGAATCCAATGAGCCAGTTGGCTCATCAGCCAAAATCAGTTCAGGCTCAGCAATAATAGCCCTCGCACAAGCAGCTCTTTGTTTTTCCCCACCAGAAATTTGGTAAGGATATTTATCTCTTAACTTGCTTATAGAAAGCATATCCATTACTTCCGCTATTCTATGTTCTATTTGTTCTTTATTTCTTTTCTGTATAATAAGTGGTACGGCAATATTTTCCGAAATTGTTAGAGAATCGAGCAGTCTAAAATCTTGAAAAATAAAACCAAGTTGATTTTTCCTAAAGCTATCCGCCTTTGCATTATTCAGTTTTGCTATATTAATATTATTAATCCATATTTCACCATGAGTAGGCTTATCAATAGTTGAAATCAGATTCAATAATGTTGACTTGCCTGATCCGGAAGCACCCATGATTGCCACAAAATCTGCTTTATTGACTTCCAAATTAACTTGCTTTAATGCCTGCGTACATGCTTTTCCTTTGCCATAAACCTTACCTAATCCATTAATTCTTAAAAGACTCATATATCCTCCTCATGAATCAAAAATGTTTTTCTTTTCTTCATCGCTTAAAGATAAATATATCGAAATAATATTTGAATATATTGTTTTAGTTTCTAAACATTGTTTCTCAAATATTTTTTGCGTACTACCCATTTCCACATAATTTTCATATGAACATCCTCCACCACAAAGCAATCTCAAATAACAATTTTTACACTCTTCAAAATTGTCTACTCTTACTTCATCTGCGAACTGCTTTCTTTTATCAATATTATCATATATGTTACCCAAAATGTATTCCTTGTTTGAAACAAATCTATGGCATGGATACATATTTCCATGAATATCAACAGCAACTCCGTTTATACCTGCACCGCAAGCTGTATATTGCTTTGCACCAGTATGTATCCGCCTTAATGCTTTCCACAATATCCTAATTGTCTTTGCTTTTCCAATATCCTTTTTCAATAGCATTCCAAAATAGTCACACAATTTTTTTAATTCAGTAAAATACGAATTATATTCAGTTTCTGTAAAAAGATTATATGCTGGTGCCATAGGTATACTTATAAAACCTAACGAATATAAATGCTCAAATACTTCTTTTAGCTTAATATTTGATGACGTTATAGTTGCCCTCGCTGACAAACAATTCTTTTCTCTTAGAAACTGTGTCTTTTCAATCACTTCATCATAACAACCTGCTCCGTTTTTATAATATCGCTTTGCATTTTGTTGATCACGATTGCCATCAATACTAATCATTGTCCCTATTTTGTTTTGTATAATAAACTCGTTCATCTCATCGTTTAGCAAAGTCCCATTTGTAGTCATATTATACGTAAATTTTTTGCCAATCGTCTTTTCTTTATCCTTACAATACTCAACAATCTTCTTAATCAAATTAAAACATAGCAATGGTTCTCCACCAAAAAAAGTTATACTTAATTCTTTTGCATCTCCAGAATTTTCGATTAAATAATTTATTGTATCTATCGCAACATTTTCTTGCATTTTGCCACGATCAGCATATTCTCCTTCCGAACCAAAACAATACTGACAAGCCAAATTACAAGCCTGTATCAGCATTAAGGTCACACCTTTTATACATGGGATTTTATTATTAGTAAGTATAATATCTTCATTGATGATAAATCCACTTTTTATCATCTTATCTAATGTATCCCAAAATATATGCTCATCAATCTCCTTACATACCACATCATATATTTCTTTAATAGTTTTAAACTGGCACTCTAATATTTTTAATACAGTATTATCTATTTTATAGATTGAAGCACTCGAACCGTCAAATAAATAAGATTGCTCCTTTATAGTAAAAATTTTATATGGTTGAAATAATACTATATCTTTTTCTGAATAATTTACTTTCATATTTATTTAGTATGATTCATTTAAAAAATCATATTTCCTTTCCTTGATTATAAATAGTAAGGGACTAGATCTTCCATGAAAACAAATCCAGCCCCTCACTTGCATCTGTGATTATAATTTGAAAGTTTTCTAACCTTATGCACATCTATGTAACAAGACACCTCACATATAATGATTAGTCGGTTAGGTTCTTCCAAATATCACTACGGCTGCCATACATCGTCTTTTTTGCCATCACAAAAGATGCAGTTTGCGTCTGCACATGTATCCTCCGGATAATCACACCACATGCAAGGCTGCCATGAATCTACTTTAGTATTTGTAGCATTTACCTTTTCAAACATATGATTTTCCTCCTTTCCAAATACTTAATACAAATTCAACAACTCATTATATAGTTTGCTGAAAAGTATCCCAATTAATTATGTACAAACAAACACTAAACCCTCACCATCAATAATAGCATCTAAAACGAGTTAGACAATCCCCCTTGCAGAAAGTGTCCCTTTTTTGCAGAAAACGTCCATTCAAATAAAAAATCCCCTTGAATCAAACCTAAGTTCGATTCAAGAGGACTTTTTCTCTATCGACTTTTTCCGCTTTTTACAGGCATATTCTTTGTTGCATTATCCTTAATCATTGCTTTCTCTGCTTGCTGCTGATGTGCCTCAAAAGCCTCCGCTCCATACTGGAACCCCGGCTCTGCCACCCTTGTATGCTCAACTAAACTTACCGTATCAATAAATTAACATTTTCCATAGGAAGCCCCTCCAGTTCTCCATACATTATGCCATCAGAAGAAATTAGAATTTTATCATTATCAATATATATATATTTCAAATATTCATAAGACGAATCAAATTGAGACAGCATATGATTTATAATATCTAATTTCCAAATTTCTCCTGTATCCCTAGAATATATTACAACACAATCTACATTTTCATTTCTTGCAGGAATAGCAATATCTAACTCTGTTTCACTTAATAATTGGGGAATTATTTCATTAGATGAAATGCTAAAAAGTACCCCACTACCACTAAATGTTCTTATAAAGCCATATTCTCCATATACCTCAAATTTTGAAATTCTTTCTCCATTGAGCAAATTAGCAATTTTTTCATCCACCTTTAAGCTACTAATACAATTTCCATCATAATCATATTTTTCTATTATCCATGAAGCATTATTTGAAGAATCCCTTATACAAATTATTGCATATATTATTGATTCATTTACTGAAAAATTATATATAATTTCCCCCTTTTCTTCCTCTATATTATATTCTTTAGCTACTAAAATATCAAAGCTATCACTATTTTCATTTGAGGTGTCGAACAGATCCAAATAGGTTATACTTTCTGCATTATTTATTTTTCCCTTAAATGAAATTATATTATCATTTAAGGAATCTAAATAAATCAATGTCTGCTCCACAGAATCACTAGCCAATTTCTGTAAATTATTATCTGTAATACTTATTTGATATAACGAATTTTCTATCCTTCCATCGGGATTACTGGAATCTATAATAACCTCATTGCAATAAAAAAATATCATATCATCTACTGCTACTGCATCTCCTGAATTAATATATGGATTTTCAATATTTCCTATAC
>CAMWMM010000218.1 GCA_947175285.1 uncultured Lachnospiraceae bacterium | reverse complement strand
ATGGAGCCGTGGCATCCGTCCCTGTACGATGCAATGGATGTTTTATGCGGCAGGAATTTTACATTTTCCGGTTATGATATGTGGGAAAGAGACGGTTTGAAAGATGAAGAACACCCGCTTTTGCCCTATAATGTTACCAATCCTACTGTCATATATAAATTTCCTGACAAAGAACTCGATTTTTCAGGCAGACTGATAGGGGGATGCATGGACTGTCTGGTGAATCTTTTGGGAACGAAATACGATAAAGTATGCGATTTTACGGAGCGCTACAAAGAAGACGGCATTGTGTGGTTTTTAGAGGCGTGCGACTTAAATGTTATGAGCATCCGCCGCGCCATGTGGCAGATGGAGCATGCAGGATGGTTTGCACACTGCAAGGGCTTTCTGATTGGCAGACCGGTGTGCTGCGGCGAGGAGATGATGGGACTCGACCAGTATCAAGCCGTATATGAAGTCATTAAAAAATATAACGTACCTGTCATTATGGATGTGGATATAGGACATCTTGCGCCGATGATGCCGGTTGTCTGCGGCAGTATGGCGAAGATTCATGCAGAGGGAAATGAGTACCATGTGCAGATGGAGATGAGGTAGGATGAAAGCGATTATAACAGATTTAGACAGGACTTTGCTCCGAACAGATAAGACCGTGTCGGAGTATACATACACAATACTGAAAAAGTGCCATGACAGGGGAATATTTATCATGGCAGCAACCGCCCGTCCTGAAAGAGCTATTTTAACCTATCATAATCAAATTGGCTTTGATGCAATCACTACATTGAATGGTGCAAGAATTGTTTTGCCGCATCACAAGATTATTGAAAATGGTATTGCGCCTTCCAGTGCGGAAAGTATTCTGAAAAAAGTAATTCATATACCCGGTTTAGTATTGTCGTTGGAAACAGGAAACGGTATTTTTTCGAATGTTCCGATTCCCGAATGGAATGCAGCGGTTTTTAGTGAATTTCCGTCTTTGCCTACGGAAAGTATTATATTTAAGATACTGCTTAGAAGTGAAGAAAACAATATACAACAGGAAGTTAAAAAGGCTTTGCCCCCGGATACTTACATGACGGTCGCAGAGGGGAAATTAATACAGATTATGAGTACCGCATCGACCAAGTGGAATGGAATCAAGACTATGTTGAAAGCTGTAGGCGTAGGGCAGGATGAAGCAGTATATTTCGGAGATGATATTGACGATATAGAGTCAATAAAGAATTGCGGTGTGGGTGTCGCTGTTTCCAATGCCATTGACGAAGTTCTTGATGTGGCAGATTTTATAACGGAAAGCAATGATATGGATGGCGCAGCCCGATATATTGAGAAAAATATATTGTAATATTTCCCATGATTGATAATGTATACAAAGAAAGGATAAGCACTATGATACCAAAAGATCCGGCAATGCTTCTTAGTTATGTAAACTTAAAACTTCGTGATTTTTACGGAAGTCTACAGGATTTCTGTGACGATATGGATATCAGCGAGGAGGAAATCACGGAAAAGTTAGCATCTATTGATTATCATTATGACAAGGAGAAAAATCAGTTTGTCTGAGTATATTCAAATTACGATTGCAGTGAGCGAATCGGTCAAAAAAAATGTGACACATCATACGGATGAGACATTGATGTCAACCCTGTTGAAAAATAATCTGATTTCCGAAAATTTTTGCGGCGGAACGGGAAAATGCCAGAGGTGCAGGGTGCAGTTTCTGCAAGCGGCACCGCTTCCCGGAAGCACGGAAAGAACGGCATTTACACCGGATGAACTGCGTCAGGGATACCGGCTTGCCTGTATGGCAAGACCGAAAAACAACTGTGTCATCCGTCCGGATTTTCCAACCTCTCAGAAAATAGATATTATAACGGATATGATAGAAATGTCAGGCGATATTGACCATAAAAGTCAGGAAAATGGAAGCACAGGCAGTATCATTGCCGTAGATTTAGGAACAACGACCATTGCCATGCAGTTAATGGATGTGCAGACAGGAGAGGTACTGGATACCTGCTGCGCCCTGAATCCGCAGAGAAGCTATGGGGCGGATGTTCTTTCCAGAATACGGGCAGCAGGCATGGGGCATGCGGAAGAATTACGAAGCAGTGTATGGAAAGTATTGCAGGACGGCGTGAACAGATTCCGCAATACTTCCATACGCTGTATGTGCATTGCAGGCAATACAACAATGGAGCATTTATTGATGGGGCTTCCGACGGAAAGCCTTGGGAAAAGTCCTTTTACGCCGGTAGAGATTGGCTTACAGCAATGTACGATGCCGGAAGGCTGCGCCGTGACATCAGAAACATTGACTTTCCCGGTCTATGTGACGCCGGGTGTCAGTACGTTTGTAGGCGGAGATATTGTAGCTGGACTTTATCATTGTCATTTATTCCCGCGAAGTATTTCACTTGATGACTCGGACGGCACCGTGCTGTTTATAGATCTTGGCACGAACGGAGAGATGGCAATTACGGACGGTAAACGTATGATTGTGACGGCGACGGCGGCAGGTCCCGCCTTTGAGGGCGGCGCAGGCACATCAGTACAGGGAAGCGACATGATTGCATTGACTGCTTCTTTGCTTGCCAAAGGCATTATAGATGAGACAGGGCTTCTGGCAGAGCCATATTTTGAGAGTGGAATTACAATCCCCCTGCCCGGCAGGACAGAGCAGATTCATCTGACACAGAAAGATATCCGTGATTTGCAGATGGCGAAAGCAGCAGTCCGTGCGGGCGTTGAGATTTTGTGTGAAAAAATGGGTTCTCCAAAGATTGCAAAGGTTTATCTTGCCGGGGGCTTCGGTTATTATCTGGATGTAGAGGCAGCGGTTAAGATTGGTCTTTTGCCGGAGAGTGTGCGTGAGGTCACGCAAGCCGTCGGTAATACTTCCTTAGCAGGTGCCTTTAAAATAGGAAGAGATTTGGTAACGCAACAAGTCAGTAAAGAATCGCTGGAGCAGAAACTGTGCGGTATAGAGAGCGTCAATCTGGCAGAGCAGGAGAACTTTGAATCCCTTTATCTGGGTTATCTGAACTTTCCTATATAAATTTCGAATCCGAAATAAGGTTATGTTAAGGTTTCTTGGGTTTTCTTTTAAGAATCCGATGGTAAGCTGTTATTTACAAACAGCAAAGGAGAATCAAGATATGTGGACAAGAAAAGAATTAAAGGAAAGAGCCAAAGAGGCGTTAAGGCGGAATTACTGGAAAGTGTTGTTGGTAACGGTAATCGTTATCATGATAGGGGGCGGTGCGGGTTCGATGTTTGAGTTCAGATTCGGTCCGGCACATAATGAAAATACGGAGAATATAGCAAATGCAGAGAAATACTCAATATCGGAGGAAAGAGAAATAGTCATAAGCAATATCACGGATGAGATGGAGGACTCACTGAATGCGGCTGTAACGGAATTGGAGCAGGCCGATCCGGCTGTATGGATAGCTTTTGCGGTTGTATTTAGTATTTGTTTGATAATTGTTTTGGTTGTGGCCTTCGCCATTGACATTCTGTTGATAAATCCGCTCTATGTCGGGATACAGCGCTTTATGTTAAAGAGTGTAGACGGAGTGGGCAATGTATCTGAGCTTGGTTATACGTTTGACCATAATTATAAGAATGGTATAAAAACAGCGTTTTTCCGTGACTTGCATATTTTCTTGTGGGCGCTTTTGTTTATCATTCCCGGTATCTGTAAAAAGTATCAGTATTATATGGTAGATTATATTCTTGCTGAAAACCCGGATATGCCCTATCAGGAAGTGTTAGCTCTCAGCAAAAGGATGATGGACGGACACAAATGGAATACATTCGTACTGGACCTTTCTTTCATTTTATGGCATATGCTCGCTGCATTGACATGCGGTGTTTTGGAGGTATTTTTTGTTATACCTTACACACAACTGACACGTGCGTCACTTTATAGGAAACTGCAAACTTACGGACTGAGGGATAATGTATAAACAGAGGTAGGGAAAATGGGCTATAAAATATTAGTTGTTGATGACGAACCGGAAATCCGGGACCTGCTTCGTCTTTATCTGGAAAAAGACGGATATGATGTCGTAGAAGCAGCAGACGGCGCACAGGCGCTGTCTGCATTGCAGGAAGAGTCGCTTCGCAGTGAAGGGATTGACTTGGTGATTCTGGATATTATGATGCCGGGGATAGACGGGTACCGGGTACTGCAAAATATCAGGGAAAACAGCAATATTCCGGTCATTATGCTTTCGGCTAAGGGTACGGATTCCGATAAGATACTCGGACTGGATTTGGGAGCGGATGACTATATCACGAAACCGTTTCAGCCGCTAGAGGCTGTTGCCAGAGTCAATTCCAATATCCGCAGATTTTATGCGCTGGGCGCAGGTAAACAAAAACAGGTGGAGGAGCTGACGCTGCGGGATTTAAAATTGGATTTAAATTCCTGCATGTTGATGCAGGGGGAGCGCAGCATTGAACTGACCTCCGTAGAATTTAAGATTATGAGGCTTTTTATGGAAAATCCAGGAAAAGTATTTACAAAGCAGCAGCTTTTTGAAGAGGGATGGGGCGATGACTATCTCGTGTCGGATAATAACATTATGGTATGCATCAGTAAACTCCGCGCCAAGTTAAGTGAAGATGCCAATGCCTATATTAAGACAATCCGCGGATTGGGGTACCGACTTGAAAAATGTGAAGAATAAATTCTTCACATGTGAGTTTGTTCTTACGTCCAAACTCACGGACTGGGTTAAAATGAGAGCACGAGGGAGTAGAAAGCGATATGAAGACGCGGAATGACCGGGAGGACGTTAAATCATTAAAATGGTTTCTGATAAAGCGTTTTTTACTAATACTGCCGTTTATTTATATCAGTGAGGAGCTGATACAAATATTTTACAGCTTTGTGGTATTGCCCTTTTTAATAGAAGTAATGCGGATTGGACCATTCTCCATAGTGACACAGGACGGAAATATGTTAAGTCTCATGCTGCAATCGCTGGGATTGGCGTTTGTCTCACTTCTGCCGGAAACAATCAGAGGATGGCTGCAGAGGATTATTGGAAGAAATATGGGAAACGGTGTGCGTTTAAGCATCGACTCACCTGCTTTGGAGGGAATACGGAATCCGTTATTGATTGATATCTATCAGTTGGCGGTTATTCTTATTTTTCTGCTAATGCTTTTGATTGCATTATTGCCATATGTAATTTCGATATATTGGTACTGTCGGGCAGTATCGCGCAAGATGAATGAACTTTTGCGAATGGAAAAGGAACAAAAGGAAGCATACGACAGAAAGAGAAATCTTTTGTTGTCCGATATTGCACATGATATTAAAACCCCGATTACAACAGTTGTCGGTTATGCAAAAGCGCTTTCCGATAATATGGTGAAAGAAGAGGAAAAAAAGAAAGAATATCTGCAGGCAATCTATACGAAATCCATGCGGATGGACGAGTTAATCACACTGTTGTTTGAGTATGTGAAACTGGACAGCGACGGCTTTGCTTTACATAAAGAAAAGACGGATTTAGGAGAACTGCTTCGGGAAAATACAGCCCTGCTTTATTCGGACTTTGAAGAAAAGGGCATGGAAGTGACAATTGACATACCGGAAGGGGAATTCCCCTGCGAAGTGGATAAAGTGCAGATGAGCCGCGCAATTACCAATATACTGACTAATTCAGTCAAATATAATGACAGAGGAACAAAAGTGCTTGTCAGTTTGAATGAGCAGTATCAGCTCCGTATAGCCGATAACGGCGTCATGATAGATGATGAACTGGCGGAACACATTTTCGAGCCTTTTTCCAGGGGGGATAAGGCGCGCAGCACCAGAGGCGGCAGCGGATTGGGACTTAGCATATCCGCGAAAATCATTCGTATGCATGGCGGAGATATACAACTGGAGCGTCAGTGCAGAGACGGGTATACAAAAGCATTTCAAGTGACTTTACCGCATATATATAATTGAATAATAAATAAGGAGCAGGTTCATGTCCATTCAGAAAAAACGGTTATTCTTCTTTTCTGTAATATTGATTGTGAGTCTGCTTTTCTATTTTCTGGGAAGAAAACATGAAAAAGAGCCGGAAATGAAAATCACCGCGCAGAAAATAGAAGAAGATAACGTCATTACGGTGGAGAAAGTTTTAATAGAGCGGGAGAAAAATGAATCCTGTAAGATTGCGCTTACTTTTGATGACGGTCCGCATCCGTACTATACGGAACAGCTTCTGGACGGATTAAAAGAGCGCGGCGTGGTGGCTACGTTTTTTGTGACAGGGGAACATGCGGAACTTCACCCGGATATCATTAAGCGGATGCAGGAGGAAGGACATTTAATCGGCAATCACACTTACAGCCACATACAGTTGACTAAGTCGAACCGGGAAGGATTCAAAGAGGAGCTGATTCGGACAAATGAAATCATAAACGGAATTACGGGAGAGGAAGTCCTTTTTGTGCGGCCGCCTTATGGTACATGGGAAAAGTCGTTGGAGTCGGAACTGAATATGTTTCCGGTACTCTGGAGCATTGATCCGTTAGACTGGTGTTCCAACAGTGCAGACAGTATAGAGAGAAAAATTTTGTCAAAAGCGGAGGAAAACGCCATTATTTTGATGCATGACAGCTATGCCCCTACGGTAACGGCGGCTCTTTACGTGATTGATGAACTGCAAAAGCAGGGATATGAGTTCGTTACGGTGGATGAAATTTTATTTGATTAAACGGGAATAAATTTTGTAAATTTTAAGCTAAAAAATAGTTTAAAAAAGGAAGAAAATATGCTATTCTTGATATATTAGAAGTTATAGACAGCGTTTATGATACTAAATCAGGAGGAAGAATAGCGATATGATAACGTATAACGAGAAAGAAAGAGTTTTTAAACTGGATACCCCGAATACAAGTTATATGATAGGGATTGTAGACGAGGAAAATTTTGTCGGTCATATTTATTACGGAAAGCGTCTGAAAGAGGCGGAGGCTGCTTATTTGTTAAGAACGGAGGAACCGCCTTTTGTACCTGGTAAAAACAACAGGGAGCGCTGTGCATTCTATGACTGTTTTCCTTTTGAATATCCTACGGGGGGGATGGGCGATTATAGAGAAAGCTGTTTTGCTGTCAGGACTGCCGGAGGACATGCCGGAGCTATGCTTTCTTATGTATCACATGAAATTCTGGAGGGAAAACCAAAACTGACAGGGCTGCCGGCAACGTTTGGAACAGAGAAAGAATGCAGTACATTAAAACTGATTTGTCAGGATAAATTTGCAGGAATACAAGTGGAATTGCTCTATACTGCATTTGACGACATAGATGTCATAACGAGAAGCGTGAAAGTGACAAATATCGGGAAAGAATATTTTTATCTGACAAAAGTGTCATCTGCATGTATTGATATGGATAATAAGGACTTCGATATGATTTCCCTGCACGGAAGCTGGGCAAGGGAGCGTCATATCCAGAGAAAGACGCTCGGATACGGGATTCAGAGTGTCAGCTCCTTCAGAGGAAAGTCCAGTCATCAGAATCATCCTTTTTTAGCATTGGTGGATAAAAATACGACACAGGAGCATGGAGAAGTATACGCCATGAACTTTGTATATTCCGGGAACTTCCGTGCGCAGGCGGAAGTCTCACAGTTTGACTCCGTGCGTATGTCCATGGGAATCTATCCGGAAGATTTCTGTTGGAAACTGGAGCCTAATGAGAGTTTTCAGGCGCCTGAGGTTGTGATGGTCTATACGGATAAGGGACTGGATGCCATGCCGAACACGTTCCACAAACTATAGAGAAAACACCTTTTGCGCGGTACGTATAAAGACAGGAAACGTCCGATTCTGATTAACAACTGGGAAG
>CAMWMM010000217.1 GCA_947175285.1 uncultured Lachnospiraceae bacterium | reverse complement strand
ACTGTATCTGATCCTGTATATCGCCTGCGATACGGAAGCGTATCATAATAACAGCCGCAATGAAGATAACAGCCGCCATAAACAGCATGATACCAATGACAATCTCCGAAAAAACAGCACTTTTCTGTTCCAGATTTTTATACAGACCAAAGCTCATAATATTATATCCGATATCTTTGCCTGTCTGTTCTTCGACTCTGTCATAAAATTTTAAATATATATCCACACAGTCATCAAGCGGATTGCAGTCGAACAGCACCATTTCATACTTGCCAATCGCGGTCATCAGAGAAACATAGTCGCTGTCCGAAACGATCATCTGGAAACCCCTACCGGTTTCGGGCATAAAAATAGATTCATAAAAACCTGCAACTGTAAAGGAGAACAGCTTTGTTCCGTAAATTATGTTAAAAGTGTCGCCCACACTGAGCTTTGATGCAAGGCTTTCTTGTCCTGCATAGGGCAGATAGATCGGGTGTTCAAGTGCTGCTGTCTCCTCATCGGTGAGGGTCGTTTCTATAGGAGAGCGCTCTATGTTCTCTTCCAGCTCCTTAGTCACGAAACTCATATACAGCGCCTGTTCCTCGCCTTCATTGTCGAGGTATTTCGTTGCTGTACTGAACAGAACACAGATATGATCGATATCCGTTACCCTCTCATCTTCACGAAGCAGCCTGATGAAGCTGTCATTATAATAATCCTCTTTGATATAAAACGCATTTTTATGCACAGCATACTCATCTGCCACACGGGGGAATATGCCCGTCATATCAATGCTGCCTGCTATCGCCGCCGATGTGACAGCCATACAGAACACGATCAGCAGAGTAAGAAGTATCGTCTGTTTTTTGTGCTTTTTAATATTTGCTAAAGAAAGTCTGAGTATCTTTTCCATATTACCACCCCATGTCATCGAGGAATCTCTGCAAGCCCTCTTGTCTGCTCTTGATATCATTTGTGCCGAATGACGGCATTTCATGTTCGCCGATCACAGCACCGTCACGAAGATATATCACCCTGTTTCCTCTGAGAGCGGTTTTCATGTCGTGCGTCACCATTACAATGCTTTGTCCTTTCGAGTTCAGTTCCGTGAAGATATCAAGAACGTCACGGCTCGAAGCCGAGTTCAGACTGCCTGTCGGCTCATCAGCAAAAAGTATCTTCGGGTCATTGATGATCGCTCTTACGATGCCGACCCTCTGGCACTCACCGCCCGAAAGCTGGTTCGGGTATTTATCCCACAGCTTTTCGCCTATACCGGCCTTTTTGAGAAGCTCCTCTATCTTTTTCACAAGCTCGGGGCTGTTCTTCCGTATCACAAGTGCACCTGTCATGATATTATCGAATACGGTCATGTTTTCGAGCAGATAGATACTCTGAAAGACAAATCCACAGTTTTCACGTCTGAACACAGCAAGCTGATCGTTGGTATATTTCGATATATCCTTGTCACCGAAGAAGACGCCGCCAAGGGTTGGAGTATCCATTCCCGAAAGTGCATAAAGCAGAGTGGATTTGCCCGAACCCGATGCACCCATTATAATAGTGAAGTCCTTTTCCCTGATCTCAAGATCAAGATTCTTGATGATATGCTGCTGCAAACCGCCGTTTGAGAATGATTTGCACAATTTATCGGTATGAAGAATTGTACTCATGTTTATCCCTCCATAGTGATTGAAAAGAAGTTTGTGTTTTTATGGTATTATTATATATCATATTTCGAAAAAGTCTTTATCTGTTTACTATTTGTTTCTTATCTGTTTATTAAAAAAAGCATTGCCATCCGTTATAGAAAACAATGCCCGTATCATGTTTCTCTGCCTCCTTTTAAATACAAAAAGACGTATGGTTTACAATTTACTGTTCCATGCGCCTTTACCAACTGGTCATATGAATTGAATGAGTTTTTTCCAATACCTTGGCTAAATCTTCAGCAGTTCAGCAATATCAGAGAAATTAATGTGCAGATTATCATAGATATTAACCTTTACGGAATCAGAAAAAGTATAATCACCGGTATTTTCGGACTCAAAGTCATAAACAAGGATACGGTTCTTTTCTGGGTCAACAATCCAGTATTCACGTACTCCGGCAGTACGGTATTTGAATAGCTTTGTGAAATAGTCCATCTGTCTGCTTCCAGGTGATACGATTTCGATGACCCAATCTGGGGCACCAGAGCAGCCCTTGTCAGTAAGCTTGTTAGGATCGCATATAACGGAGATATCCGGTTCAACATAATTTGTATCATCTTCATTCAAGAATACTGCAAATGGAGCAATATCCACTTCACAGGAGCCATTATTGGCGTTGATGTATTCACGGATGGATGCAAACAATTCGCCTGCTATTCGCTGGTGTTTTCTGGTTGGAGGCGCCATATAATATATCTGACCATCAATCAGTTCTGCCCTGCTGCCCTCCGGCAGAGAATAAATATCATCAATAGTATATACTTTTTCTTGCGCTAGTGCTGGTGCCATAGTAACACTTCCTTTCTTGGTTATTATATGTGGTTTTATATGCTGTATTCTCATAACAAAATTTTTCTTATAGCATCATTATAATTTATTTCAACCAGAGAAACAATATCAAGACGGCACACCTTTCATCTTTGCCGCCCCCCAAAGTTTATCTAAACAGTCTATACCACTTATACCCAACATAATAAAATGTTTCTCTTGCAATAAACGGGATTTTTGTTTTAATGCTTTTATATGCACTGGTCTGTGTCGGCGATGAAAATGCCTCAATCCCCGCATCTCTTGCCAATAACATAGCTCTTTTCATATGCAGAGGATCACTTACGATTAGTGCTGTTTGAAATCCATTCTCGTCCATTATCTTTTTTGCATTTTCTAAATTTTCCTGAGTGATTGCAGAGGTATCTTCTTCTAAAATTGCATTATCAGGTATTCCCACCGATTCCAAATACTTCCTTGCCATATATGCATCTGTAAAACTATTACCCTTTCCCATACCTCCTGTTACTATTATCTTAGCGACATCGGCTTTCTGATATAACTGAACCGCATGGTTCAGTCTCTGTTTATATACCTCTGAAACGCCATTGTCATTTGCCGCCGCGCCTAAAACAATAGCGACATCGCATTTCTCATCTTCATACACATTACTGTATCTGCAAATAGAAATAACATTACAGGCAATGTATACAATAACTGACATAATAATTACTGCCAATGATATCTTATGAATCCGAATTTTTTTCATAAATGCTTTTTCCTTGTTCTTTAAAACGACTTCTTTGCTAAAATAAGTATAAGCTAATTTTTGCATAAGCACAATTACTCTACGATTCGTGGGTGTGATTTTGTAAATGTTTATCATATAATTTTTCGAAGAAGGGAAGTGTATGTATGAATCAGGTTAAAATCGGAAAATTTATTGCCGAAATGAGAAAGCAGCAAAATTTAACTCAGCGGGAATTTGCTGATATTCTCGGCATTAGCGATAAAACTGTAAGCAAGTGGGAATGTGGCAATGAAATGCCGGAATTCTCCTTTATGCAGCCAATTTGTAAAATTCTTAAAATAAATCTTAACGAATTGTTTTCGGATGGTCACATCCTATTCATAAGTGTGTATCAATTGAGAATGGTAAATTTTTTTTCAGTAATTCCTATTTTGACGAAGAATGGTATTGTGCTGAAAAGCATTAATGCTGCCCACGGTTTTCGTCATTAAAGCAAGAAAGCCATAAAGACATTATAGTAAAATGACGATAACATAATCAAATACAAATTAGGAGAAATGTTTTTAATTATGGATATACAGGCAATTCAGTTAAAACAAATACAGATACAGTCGGCAATTCAAATTATGCAGGCATCCTCTGCTAAGACTGTGACTACAAGCACTGTCAAACGCGATACGATATCCATCTCAAAAGATGGTGTTTTCACATCGGTCTCCATTTATGCGGAAGCTGTGGAGGCATATTATGGTACAGGCAAGATTAGCGGAACGAATTCAGGAGCAAAGACCAAAGGCTGCAAAGATAAGGAATTTCCGCCTATTGACGAAGAAAAGCTTGCTGAAATCACTCTGCCGCGCAGTTATGAATCTTTAAAAGACACCAAATGCTACTATCACGGACAATCCATTTCCGAATATGATTTGATTCGTCTGGCTGTTGCTGAGGGCAAGATGGAAGTAACAGAAGATAAAGTGGCTATTGGAGCAGCATTTGAAGCATTTCATGTGATGATAGAGGACGAAGCAGCGACTAAATACCCCTGGTCTTCCACAAAATATTCGGAAGACGGAAAATATACTTTTACAAAGAAAGAGGACGGAACCTATGAACGGCACTTAGTGCAGGATGGACTCATGGGAGCCTCTCTTGACGATATTGCAAACTGGGTTGCCAGCGGTACCCCTAATCGAAACATTGAGCGCCGCTACCTTGATTATCTGCAAAGCTGTGATCCCGAACTGTATGAAGCGGCGCAGAATATCGGCAGAGAAGTACGCAATTACAGTCTGTTGACGGAGTGCTATAAAACAGGTGTTATAGGTGAAGCACAGCACAATTATGATTTGAATCTTCTTGCGTTCATGTTTGGCATGACCGGCAGTGAAAAGTTTTATTCCTTGCTGTGCAAAGCAAAGTCAACGGGAGATTTTACCGACTTTTTTACAGCTTATCAGCCGGAAGCGGCGAAAACAGCACATGAAACCAGATTGGAACAAATCGGTAAAACCGGAGGTATTTTCTAATATCGCCCAACAAAATCAGGCGGCCTATCCGCCGCCTGATTTCGTATACCCTATGCTTTACAATCTATTAGGTCAATGGCAATGCCCTCCGCAGTGGCTGCAATCGCCGCCGCACTGTAAGGATTTCCCATTTTTCTTATCGCGTACCATACTTCTAATCGCTAGCCCTACGGCTGCTGCTACTATCGCTAATGTAACTAATGTACCTACGCTCATACTAATACCTTGCCTTTCTCTAAACCTGCGATATTTGTGCTATAGGCACAAATTCGCGTGTGAAAAATTTATTTTTCACACTATTACTTTGCATTTACGCTCAGTTTCAATGTCTTGCTCTCCGTGTATGGTCTGAACAGCAGATACAAGAATCCGATTACTACAAGAATCGCTGCCGCTGCTCCGATTCCGAATGTACCGGTTACGAAAACATTGCCAATCTGGTATACACACAAGGATACGAGATAAGCCAAACCACACTGATATCCGATTGCAATCCAGAACCACTTGATGTTATTCATCTCCCGTTTAATTGCCCCCATTGCAGCAAAGCAAGGTGCACACAACAGGTTAAATACTAAGAACGAATAAGCTGCTATTGCTGTCATACTGCCTGCAAGCTGTCCCCAGATTTCTTCGCCGTCTTCTGCAACTTCTGCGAAACCAAAGAGCATTCCGAACGTACCGACAACGTTTTCTTTTGCAATCAGTCCTGTTACGGCTGCAACTGCCATCTTCCAGTCGCCCCATCCAAGCGGTATGAATATCCATGAAATCAAACTGCCGATGCTTGCAAGAATACTGCTGTCAAGTTCTTCTGCCTCCAGCATACCAAAGGAACCGTCTACCCATCCAAAGCTCATTAAGAACCAAAGAACAATGGTTGATAAGAGAATAATCGTACCCGCTTTTTTAATAAATGACCATCCGCGTTCCCACATGCTTCTAAGTACGCTGCCTACCGTAGGAAGGTGATATGCCGGCAGTTCCATAACGAACGGCGCCGGGTCTCCCGAGAACATCTTGGTTTTCTTTAAAATAATACCGGAACAGATAATGGCTGCAATTCCGACAAAATATGCGCTTGGAGCAACCCACCATGCACCGTCAAAAAGTGCACCTGCAATTAATGCGATAATCGGAAGTTTCGCACCGCAGGGAATAAATGTTGTCGTCATAATCGTCATTCTGCGGTCACGTTCATTCTCAATTGTACGGGATGCCATAACACCGGGAACACCGCATCCCGTTCCTATCATAATCGGAATAAAAGATTTACCGGACAAACCGAATTTACGGAAAATACGGTCCATGATAAAGGCAATTCTCGCCATATATCCGCATCCTTCCAAAAAGGCAAGGAAGATAAACAGTACAAGCATCTGCGGAACAAATCCAAGTACCGCTCCGACACCGGCAACAATACCATCCAGAATGAGTCCCATTAACCAGTCTGCACAACCTATGCTTTCCAATAAACTTTCAATAGCAGGTGGAATAATATCGCCAAAGAGTACATCATTTGTCCAGTCCGTTACAATCGCACCGACTGTCGTAACAGACACAAAATAAACAATAACCATGACAACCGCAAAAATCGGTAATGCCAGAATACGGTTCGTTACTATTCTATCAATTTTATCGGAAGTTGTCATCTGACCTTTTTTATTCTTCGTGCAGCACTCATCAATAATCGAAGAAATGTAGACATATCTTTCGTTTGTGATAATGCTTTCCGTATCGTCATCAAATTTCTCTTCCAATGTTTTGATTTCACCGGACACATCCGGTACGGATTTTAACTGCTCTGCAATTTTATCATCTTTTTCCAGAAGTTTGATGGCAAAAAATCTTTTCTGCTCTTCCGGAACATTTGCTCCCAGTTTATTGTCGGCAACAGACTGAATAACAGCTTCCACCTCTTCTGTAAAAGAGTGAACTGCTTTTGCTTTTCCTTTTGCTGCCGCGATTGCTTTATTCGCTGCTTCCTGGATTCCCGTGCCCTTGAGTGCGGAAATTTCAACCACTTCACAGCCTAATTTCTTGGCTAATTTATCAGTATGAATTCTATCTCCGTTTTTAGCCACGATATCCATCATGTTAACTGCCATAACGACCGGAATACCAAGCTCCAATAATTGCGTTGACAGATAAAGGTTACGCTCTAAGTTTGTTCCATCCACAAGATTTAAAATAGCGTCAGGCTTTTCCGTCAATAAGTAATTTCTTGCTACTACTTCTTCCAGAGTATACGGGGATAAAGAATAAATACCCGGTAAGTCCATAACGGCAACTTCTTTATTATTTTTTAATTTTCCCTCTTTTTTCTCTACTGTAACACCGGGCCAGTTACCAACAAATTGATTTGCGCCCGTAAGTGCATTGAACAGTGTAGTTTTACCGCAGTTTGGGTTTCCTGCTAATGCAATTGTAATCGACATATGACTAATTCCTCCCTATTATTTTTCAATTTACCTCTATCATTTCAGCATCCGCTTTGCGGACGGATAATTCATATCCTCTCACCGTGACTTCCACAGGGTCTCCAAGCGGTGCAACTTTTCTTACATAAATTTCAACACCTTTAGTCACACCCATATCCATAATACGGCGCTTTAACGCTCCCTCGCCATTGATTTTGGCAACTTTCACGGTTTCACCCGGTTTTACGCTTCGTAATGTTTTCATAGTCTCCTCCCTTATTATCTCATTATTCAACCTATAATAATTCCCTTTGCCATGTTCTTATCAATTGCAACACGGGAATCTTTTACATTTACAATCAAATTTCCTCCGATTGAAGAAACAACCGTAATCGCCGCTCCTGCCACAAAACCTAATTTCTCCAGAAACAGTCTTGTTTCTTCTTTTCCTGTTACCTTTTTAATTAAATTGGACTCTCCCTCTTTTGCTAATAATAACGGCATATCCTCATCTCCCTTATGGCATTTATGGTTAGTGTCATCTAACTCTCTAATAGTAAGTTAGCACCGACTAACTGTTTTGTCAATAACTTTTTTTCAAATTAATACGGATTTTTCTAAACGCCTTAAAAATGCACAAACAAAAAGACGATGCCAAATGACATCGCCTTTTACACTCATTTTCCTAAAGTCTCTTCAAAAGTTCTTCTCTCTGTGCCTCATAAC
>CAMWMM010000216.1 GCA_947175285.1 uncultured Lachnospiraceae bacterium | reverse complement strand
CATAGTCGGAATACACGCCTGTACCGTAGGCGTTTCAAATGCTCCCAAAACAGAAAGTATGACAAGCAGCACAGTGATTACGGTAAGCGCATTGTTTTCAGACAAAAAAAGCGCCGCACATAAAACCGACACTCCTGTTAATCCATCCAGTGCAACCATAATATTCCGCCTGTCCGCCCTGTCTGCAAGAATACCACCTAATGGAGAAAGAACGATAGTCGGGATTGTGGCAACAGATAATATCCCTGCAAATATAGCTGCTGAACCGATCACTTCCAGAACATACATAGACAACGCAAGTTTCAATATGAAATTTCCAAATAATGATGTTAACTGTCCTAAGATAAGAAGCACAAAATTCTTTGTGAACAATTTTTGTGTCACGGCTCATTTTCTCCTTTTTTTGAAATATCAGTGATGAATTTTTCCGTAAATGATACGGCTTCATCATCAAAAATTGGCAGCCCTATATGCTCTAATACTTCCATTACAAAACGGTATTTATGATGCAATTCTTCCTCCGTTGCCGGAAATACTGATGGCATAAGCCAAAAATTAATGAGCGGTAAAAGTTCGGAAAGTTCTTTTATATATTCTGTTTTGATTGAACCGTCATTTTTTCCCTCTTCCAACACCTCCAACCATAAGGGCGTCAATACACGCCTGTTTTCTTCTACTGCTGCGGCTAAAATATGCGGGTCTTTTAGAATGGGGATTGCCTGCATATTTAATTGATTGCGCTCTGTATCAGATTGATTCAATACCAGCAGTGATTTCATTTTTTGTAATCCGTTTAAGTCGTTCCGTTCCCTGATTGCATCGAAAGGATTATTCTCAAAAAACATTTGATTTCCTAATGCGTGCATAACCTCTTCTTTACTTTGAAAGCAGCGGTAAAACATCCCTTTCGCCCCACCTGCCATCTCCATAATATCGGAAATGGAAGTTTCCTCATATCCTTTGGAAGCAAATAGCTTTTGCGCGGCATTTAAAATTTCTTTTCTCCATTCGTCCGGTGTCTTTTTTACAGGTCTGGCCAATTTTTAATGCACCTCCATTGCTGATAGTTATTGACTATTGGTCAATAACTATCTTATCACTATTCCTCAGGTTTTGCAAATCTGGGTGGTTATGGCTGTTGAAGGCACTATATTGATATGTTATACTTTTAAAAGATTGGTTTTGCAATAACTTGAAACGTATGGAGTCTTTGAGCATGTCATCAAAATTTTTTAGGATAAGAAGCATATTGTTTATTGTATGTATTATAATATTGGCGGCTATGCTGGTTAATACTGTTTCTTTCTCTGTTAAGAAAGAAGAAACAAATGACGAAATCCGGCTTCCCTTTTTTCTTGTTTATAAACAGGATGGTATTCAAGATAAAATAAAAGGTTTTTACTCGGAAGATACTCTTTATTTCTGTATACCGGGTTTTTTGTCGTTGGAAAATATCTCTCTTGGCATGGACAAGTCCGGACAGCTTCAGATTGGAAATGAGGAATTTAAAAACGGCAGCACACTGGATAAAGTGAAACTGAATCAGGAATATGAAGTAAGTCTATGGGAGAATGATAAAATCCTCTATAATGGTGCTGTTATGTTTATGCAAGGGTCTGAAATTCCCGTCATCAGACTGACTACGTCGTCGGGAAGCATGGAATATATCCATGCCGATAAAGAAAACTTTGAAAGCGGTTTTATGGAAGTTGCGGATGCAGAAGGCAGAGTGCAGACTATAGCGGAAGTCAAAAGCTTGTCCGGAAGGGGCAATACGGCATGGGATGCAAGGAAAAAGTCCTATACGGTAAAGCTGGAGGATGCACAGAATATTCTGGGCATGGGAGCAGAAAAAACATGGGTATTAAACGCCAATTATTATGACGGAGCTTATATCAGAAATCAGGTTGGATTTGAACTGGCGGCAGAAGGGGGCATTTCATTTTCTCCGGAAGCTCGTTTTGTGGATTTATATATCAATGATGAATATATGGGTCTGTACCAAATAATGGAGAAGCTTAAATCAGGTACAAACCGGGTAGATATCGGCAATAAATATCTGTTGGAAATAGATTATATTGAACGCGCCATCGAGGAAGATGATTATATACAATTACCCAATGAACAGCCGATAGTGATTCATTCTCCTGAAAAGAATCGTGATGTAGATGGTGTCCAAAAGTTTTTTGATGAATTTACAACCGCTATAGAAACAGGCGATATGACGGAGACGATGGAAAAAATAGATATGGAATCCTTTGCAAAGATGTTTCTCATGGAGGAAATTTTGCAGGATATGGACTTTGGATATACCAGCCATTATATGTACCTTGATTTAGACAAAGACATTCTTTACGACGGGCCGGTCTGGGATTTGGACAGTACGATGGGAAGAGGAATCGTGATGGAAGCGGTAAATCTTTTTGTCACGAATTATGACCTGCAATATAATAATCTCAGTCGATGGTATGCATCATTGTATTCCCAGCCGGAATTTCGCAGGCAGCTTTTATGGGAATATCAGGAGCATTTTCATCCGGAAATAGAGCTGCTCTTAAATGGCGGCATTATGGATAAAACAGCCGCGATTGCCGACTCCATATCCATGGATCATCAACGTTTCCCCGGAGAGCGCAGCGGCTTCATAGTAGGACTCTCTCAGGAAGAACAGACCGAATATCTGATAACCTATATGCAGAATAAGCTGCGTATTATGGATGAGTGGGCGGAATCTGTTGATACGGACATCATTATAGATGTTGAACTGCCCGAACTTAAGGTGCAGGAGCTTCCTGCGGATATGATAAAAATGGGAATGACGGAAAACAACGATGAGGATGGCGGCGGTCTTGTCCATTTAATAATGTCTTACCGCCTCTGGTTTATATTGCTTGTCATGTTTGGCAGCTATATGCTATTATGGTATCAATGCAAAAGGACGGGAAAATAACGAATGGAAAGATTTCGATACAGACATGAACTGAAATTTCTCTGCTCACAGCTGCAGGTGGAACTGCTCATGGCTCAGCTTGACTGTTTAATGGATAGGGACGAGCATAGCGGCGAAAAAGGATTTTATACCGTAAGAAGTCTTTACTTTGATGATTATCATAACAGTGCCATGAAGCAAAAAGAAGACGGCATAGATAACAGAAAAAAGTATAGAATACGCTCCTATCTTTCGGGAATGGATGAAAAATTCCACTTGGAAATCAAATACAGACTCAGGGATAAAGTAAGAAAAGAAGTCTGTGATTTAACAAAGGAAGAAACCGGGAAGATTTTAGAGGGATTTCCGATAGAAGAGGCCTATTCCTCCGGAAGTAACGTATTAAGACAGTTTGAACTTGCAAGGGACAGTATGCTTCTACAGCCTGCTGTCATTGTGGAATATGACAGAGTACCTTATGTTTATCCGGAAGGAAATGTGCGTATCACCATAGACAGGAACATATGCGCATCGCCCGATACGGGGACCTTTATGAAACAGAACATTGTGACGGTGCCGATATTGGAAAGAGGTTTTCATCTGTTAGAGATTAAGTATGATGAATATCTTCCGGATATTCTCAGACAGGCAATACAGATTGTAAGTCCGGAGAAAACTTCTTTTTCTAAATTTTATCTTTGTCATCTGGCGGGGAAACCACTTAGGATGGCGGAAAGGGATCAGGGATAGTGATATGGGTTTCAATGATATTTTTACTAAAACATTTCGGGAGGGATTTGCAAATACTGATTTGGGATTTATGGAGATAGTGTTAGTATTTGCACTGGCAGCCTGCATCGGAGGATATATTTTTCTTGTATACCGATTTATAACAAAGCAGACATTTTATTCCAAACATTTTAATATCTCACTGGCAGTACTTCCCGTGATAGTAGCTGCGATTATACTTGCCGTACAATCCAGCATTGTAATCTCATTAGGTATGGTAGGCGCCTTGTCTATTGTCAGATTTCGTACGGCAGTAAAAGACCCCATAGATTTGACTTTCCTTTTCTGGACAATCAGCGTCGGCATTATCTGCGGCGCGGGTCTCGGAGAAATTGCGATTGTAGTGTCTCTTATCATTACGGCGATGGTTGTCGTATTAGACAATATGCAAATTGTACGGGCGCCGATGCTGTTAGTCCTGAATTTGGACAGTTTAGATACCGAGGATGAGATTTTACAGATAGTGAACAAGCACTGCAAATACAGTAAAGTGAAATCGAGAAATATAACAAAAGAAAAGCTGCATATGATTGTAGAACTGCGCACAGATAAGGGAAAAGAACTTTTAAAGGAACTGTCTGCAAAAGACGGCATTTTCTCCGTGACGCTGATGGAGCATGACGGAGAAGCTGTCTGCTGATTTTATAATGTTATTCATATTTTTCTCTGCATAATTGGTATTTGGAATATGCAATCTGCTGCATATTCTCAAGTTCCAATAACTGTAAAATGAATTCCGGCATGAATTCATCATATTTCATCTCAATAATTTTATCCTGCTCCACAAAAAAATCATATGAAATATCCGGATTGCCAAAAGATTCCACACGCTTACTGCTTCTAACATTTCTATCTAATGTAATACGAACGTTTCCGGGTTCAAAAATAAACGCCTTTCTTTCATATGTAACGATTACTTTCGGTGCAAGATGATTAGTCTGTATTGCCAGATTAAAAAGCGCCGCCGGATCTTCCATAGTCGGCTGGCATTCAATACACTCTCCATTCATCAGCATTAAAAGTTCTTTTTCCGTAATGTTTCTTGATTTTTTTCTGACTCTGTTATCAAGTTTCTCTTTCACTTCCAGCTTAATCGTATCCAGAGAATGATTATAAATTCTGGCACGGTATTTTCTGCGAATACGATTTCCTTCCACGGTATCCGACAAACAGGAGTTATCTAAATCATCAAAGTACAGGCTGCACACGCTGTATCCTTCTGTGCTGCTTTCATTAGAGTCTGACTGCAGCACACTGCTCAGCCGCTTTTGCAGACAATACATCTCCGTTTCCTTGCAGCAAAATTTATCCTCAACACGATACATTGTACCTTTTACACTTACCCTTTCTCCTGCATATATTTATGATTAACAGTTATTTTCCATCCTCATCCAACAGCTTTTCAAAATCTGTCCGGCAGACAGGACGAGAATAATGGTATCCCTGCAGCAGCGTGGCATTCATCTCTCCCACAATATCCGCTACTTTACCATTCTCCACACCTTCTATAATAGAATTATATCCTAAGCGTCTGCACATTTCCAACAGACTGTCAACAATCACGTAATCCACGTCATGTCCCGGCTGAGCAAGCTCCCTGATAAAAGAATGCTCCACTTTAATATAATCCACAGGAAGCCATTTTAACATCTCCATAGAAGCATACGCTGTTCCAAAATCGTCTAACGCTATTTTAAATCCATGCTCCCGCAGCCTGCCAAACATGGCTGCAAGCTCTTTTGGATCTTCTACCTGGCAGCTTTCCGTAAGCTCTATAATGATGTATTTCGGATTTACTCCGTACTTTTCCACACAGGAAATCGCTCTTTCCTCAAAGGTATCGTCTAAAAGCTGCTGATAAGATACGTTAAAGCTTATCTGCAGTTCTCCGTATATATCACGCCACGCCGCCTGTTGCTTAATTGCCTGCTCCATGACCCAGAAGCCTACTTCATGTATATCCCCATAATCCTCTAAAACCTTAATAAACTCCATCGGATAAGAATCTTTAATTCTTTCCCCTTTCCAACGCAGGAGAGATTCACAGCCCGCAATTGTGCCGGTATCCGGATTGATAAACGGCTGGAAGAACAATTCAAAACCTTTAAAATCATTTTTTATACACTGCTTCAAATCTTCACGCAAAACCAGCCCTCTCTCATGTTTTTCGGCAATCTCATCCGAAAAAAAAACAAGGCTTCCTCTCCGGTTATTCTTGGCATACTCTAACGAGTGCTCCAATTTATTGGTAAGAACTTCTCTGTTATCCGCATCCTGAGGGAAAAACACTCCTCCGGCCGATATGGAAATTCCAACTTTTCGCCCGTCTTCCAATTTCATAATATCCGTTTCCCGGCATACTTTCTCATATAAATCCGTTGCTTCCTGCAAATCGGACGCAAAAGCAAGAACAAGGAATTCATCCCCGCTAAACCGCAGCACTTTCCATCCGGGATTGCATAAACTGCTTATCTCTCTCGAAAATCTGATTAAAATCTCGTCCCCGGTGTTATATCCGTAGTTGCTTACAATTTTCCGGAATCCATCCATACCGATCAGCAGAGCAACTCCGGGCTGTGAAACAAAGTCGAAATTGTGCATCTCCTGTGTTGTCAAAAGTCCTGTCAGAGAATCATATTTGCTCTGCCCGTCTATTCTTGTCATAAGTCCTGCAAAAATGATAGGATTTCCTTCCGCATCCCTAATCACGCTGCCCTTACATTCCACCCATACATATCCACCCGAGGCATTCCGTGTTCTGTATTGGCAGTCATGATATTTCTTTTTGCCTGAAAACACACCTTCGATATCCTCCGTATAAACATTCAGGTCATCCGGATGTACATGTTGTGCCCACATATTCGCCGCATCCTTTATATACTCCCCTTCCAATCCGAAATAATCCACTGCAGCTCTGGACCAGCGGGAAATATCCGTCTTCATATCGCACACATAGATATAAACATTATCAGATGCCGATGCAAACGCTTCAAACAATTCATTATTAAAAACATCGCTCATGCTAATCCTCCATGCCTTTCACCCTAGTCCAGTCTTACAACCTGATTTTTTCCGGCTGCCTTTGCCATATAAAGAGCCTTGTCCACCCTGTTATAAAGCACGTCGGCACTTTCGTCCTTTGCCTGCGTTACTCCGATACTGACTGTCTGGCATCCGGCAGTTTCATAAGATACCGAAGAAAATCCCAGACGGATTTTTTCTGCCAGAGCGGCAGCGTCATCCGCATTACTATCTGACAGCAATACCATAAATTCTTCGCCGCCCCAACGGCCGAGCGAACAGTCATTTAACCCTATCGTTGTACTCCTGAGTACATCGGACAGCGCCTGAATCACGTGATCGCCCTCTTTGTGTCCATAGACATCATTTACCTTTTTAAAATTATCAATATCAAGCATAATCAGGGAAATATTGTTGCACATTCCTTGATTTTTACGCTTCTCCAAAGCTCTGCGGATTTTTCTCTCAATCTCCGCACGGTTATAAAGCCTTGTTAACCCATCCGTAACGGAGGTCAAAGCAAGCTTCATATTCATTTCCTCTAACTCAGCGGTGGACGCCTCAATAAAGGAAACAAAACGTCTGATAATAGGTATCCTCTCGTTATTGTCATTGTCAATCTGCGCCCTTGCAATATTCACTTTTTCGCCTGCTGCCGGTATATCTCCCTCCCGCATGGCAACAATTACAAGAGTCACATTGAAATTGAGCATATCGCCCTTTATGCGTATAAACTCGCCATGCGTATAAAAACCCGTCGTAGGAGCAACGCTGTTAAACAAAATTGTCTCGTCGCTAATATTGTCATTTCCCCAGAAAGCCTTTCTGGCAGCACAGGAAAATGTCTGTATCACTTCAGGACAAAAATCTGCTATCTTCTGTCCATCCTCCCTGATACTGGCAAGAATTGTCTCCGGATCGCCATAGGCCAGTCTGACAGTCGCATCTTCCTGCATGTCAGAGGACATTACAAGAGAATCGTCATCATTGACTGCCAGAGGACAACGCAGAATATCAATATCACCATGTTCCAAAAAAAGCGGGAATTCCAGTGTATTTGAGAAAAATCTGTCATTTTTATTAATATTTAAAAATCTCCGGTAAACATCCAATGCAGGTTTGCCGTCCAGTTCATACAAAATCTCCC
>CAMWMM010000215.1 GCA_947175285.1 uncultured Lachnospiraceae bacterium | reverse complement strand
TTACAAAATTGTCTTGGGTTTTCTTTCCTGCCACATAATCAAGAAATGCCTTTAACTCCTTGCTGATGTCATCCTTCTCGCTATCAGCATTCAAGAATATCTTCACCGCCCCATCTTCCAAAGAAACACTATTATCTTCCTTACAGATATTTTCAAAAGTATAAATATGCTTCCCTTTATCAAAAATATCAAACGGACAAATAAAAATAATGTAACTAGGCTTTAATTTCTTATAAGACTGCCCTCTGTCTATCATCTGTAAATCTATCATACTTTGATAATATCGGCTAAGCCTGCTTTTGCAATCAAACCATCTTTCTAACTGATTCTTTTAGCAACGACAACAAACCGTCCGTCCGCCTCGGAGTAGTCGCAGGTAGATAAGGTAAGCAGTTCATCCCCGTAGCTTGCCGTTACACCCGTATCATATAATGCGATTGCTGCCATTTCATTCATATTGGAATTAAATTCCCGCTCTGACGAAGCATCAAAAAACTGGTAATATTTAAAAACAATTTCATCCTCATTATAGATTCTGGAACGGAAAACGTACATCACTTCATAAGTGCCCTTTTCGTAAATCGTATCAAACCGGATAATCGAATGCTCTTTGCAATAACTTTCACTGCTATACTTATTCAAATCTCCGAACATCTTGCCCGATTTCATATGATGTCCATATATAATAAGATTTGTATTCCGGCGCACGACATCGCATTCTGCGTCCAGAAAAAGGCTGCCGTTTTTATCATATTCCTGATTATAATTATGATCGAGGTAATACTCATTATTTGTTGTCTGCATAACAGGATAATCTATATTTGTACCATCGATTTCAAGCCATCCTATTAACCTTTTGTTCTTATTATAGAGCGCTTCATACTCCTCTAATACGGTCAATTCAATATCTTCTTCCTCTTCCGAATAGTGAACCGTAACACTTGGGGTCCTTATAACAATTGAATTATTTCCTTTTAGGTCAGACAAATTCTCATAGTCTGACTGTGTCCTGCCTGCAAAATAGTAATAAACACCATAATAACCAAAACTTGCTAACGCTACAACACTGCATAAAGCAACAATCAGTTTTCTTTTTCTTTCCCTTTGTTTTAAAGCAGCCTTAATCTCCTTCTGCATTTTTTCATCATACTCATCCAGAGATACAGGTTTTTTACTACTTTTCGTCTGCTTCCCTGTCTGTTTTTTTTTCTGCTTGGGAATCTTAATTTTACTGTCTTTTGTATATCCCTGTTTTTTGTATTTATCTGCCAGTTCCTGTATTTCTTCTTTAAAATCAGTTCCTACAATTGTCGTCAACCGGTATTTTCCGGCTTTTAGTTCCTCTGCAAGACTGATAACCTCGCCCGGCTGTTCCATATTTATTTTTGCCTTAATTGCTTCTATCTGTTTCTGGTCACGCAATGCCGCATTATAATCCGACTGTGTCCGGAACTGTCTTCCGGCAACGTTAAAATCAGCCATAGTAAAAAACTCCTCATTTTCACTTAACATATGATTTTATTTTACTATATCTGAAAATTAATGCAAGTTCATTTAAAAATCAATGCCGTGAATTATAAATTAATTGTCAAATACAATCGTTGCGGATTCAATCGTGGATTCGTTTTTCCCACAGGTCAATTTATAACCGGAATCACCTTCGCTTTTTCCACAGACAAGCACACGGCTGGCATGTCCCTGACATCCCTCGGGATGAGATGAAGAACATGGGTAATCATGGAACCAAAAATCACCGGTGTCCTCATAACATGAAGAACTATGCCGATGCCCTTCACTGTATGTATAACAACCGTCGGAATGTTCATGATATACATATGATATACTCGCCTTATCATAAAGACTTAGCTGCCCATCTGTGAATCCCTGCCTGTAATAAGCATCATTATCCGCACCATTCCCGATAATCAGTTCTCCATTGACCCAGGCTGCCGTTCCTTTAGATAAATTATCTTCAACAGCTCCTGCTATACCCTGTTCTGCCAGATGCTCTACTGATTGTGACTGCAGAATTCCGGAAATAATAGTATCAAAAGACAAGCGAACGGCTTCTGTACCGGAAATTCCTTCACTGCTCCCCGCATGAGTTATTGTACCGTCTGCAAGGAAAAACGTCCCCATAGCGTTAAGCGCCGACACCGTATTTGCTTTATATGCAGACTCCAGCATATCAATTTCATCTGCCAAGTAACCAAAATCCGAAGAATCAATTACTACTGTTCCATTTGCATAATTAATAGTACCTTTGGAGCCTAACCGGCTTTTCCTCGCCGTACCATAATAAGGCAGCTTTGATGTATCAGGAAGTTCCGCTTCCAGACTGTTCAGTTCTTCCTGCAGTATGTCGCTATCATCCGAATCAAGCACAATTTCCCCCTCATCCACAACAATACTGCCGGTGCTGTCCCCGCCGGGTTCTGCAAATACCGGAATGACATTTGATACTGCCGTACCGGCAACAACTGCCATTGTCGTTATTGCCATAACAATTTTTTTCATGTTTCTTTTACTCATTTTCAATTCTCCTTTCTTTTGAATTATCCTTTTTATATCACAGCTTAAAATAGTTTACAAATAGAAAAAAGATTAACGATATATCGTTAATCCCTCTTTTTCATCAATATATAGTTCTAAATAAAACCAAAACAGATAAAAGAAACAAAATATGGTATTGTGCAATTTTTTGAAAGGTCCAAAAAATAATATCTTCTTAAGCATTATATCATCATTTTTTCCGTCCGTCATCTTTTTGTCAAAAATTTATCTTTTTTTGCGGAAACCTGGACCTGCCATATACATAAGATAAAGCATAAACAAAACAAATAAAAATATGGAGGCAATAAACATGAGTGATTTATCAGCAACTCAATGCGGATGCAACAACACAAGAGAAGGAAATAACGGATGCTGTTCTTTGATCTGGCTTATTATCTTATTCTCTATCTGCAGCAACAATAATGACGGCGGATGCGGCTGTGGCGGCAATAACGGTCTCAGCTTATTCAACAACAACGATGGCGGATGCGGATGCAGTTCTCTTATCTGGCTGTTACTTCTTCTTAGCTGCTGCGGCGGTAATTCCATCTTCTAAGTTTTACTTTCACTTCTAGTATGCACATCTGAAAAATAGGCTCCATAAGCGAGCCTATTTTTCTCTTAACATGCATATACTTTATCAGTTAATACAGGCACTGAAAGGCACAGGGAACAATGAAAGAGGATTCATCAGGCGTAATGGCATTTGATGCCTTATATACCAACAACCAAATACAGAAATTGAAAGTCCTCCTCCCTTACATAGAGCCTTCTATGCAAAAAAACATGGCAGTCTATATTAAATATATGGAACTTCGATATACAATGGATTTTGTCAGAAACCACCCTTTTCAAATCCGGGCGGCTGCTATGGATTCTATAGAACCGGGAAAACCGGATATCAAAAAACTCTGCCGTGAATTAAAGCCATATTGTACGCAGGCGGAAATCAGGCAGTTAGAGCAGATGGAATCTATCTTCCAGACAATGGAAATGTATCAGGAAATGAGCCAGACCATGAGCGCTATGCAGGAAATGTTCCCTGACATGGGGGCTGACAGCGCAGACGGTGTTTCCACATCCCCTTCCATGGAAGATATTCTTATGGGGATGCTCTCTCCCGAACAGAAAGCAATGTATGAAAATTTTAGTAAATAAAAAATTTATTCTAAATTGGAGGTTTTGCCTATGGCGTCCTGGTTAGACGACCCCGATGTTGCCCACATTGACAAATCAAAACTGGATTTTTTGCAGATGCTTGTCTTTGAAAGCAGCTCTCTTTCCAAAGAACAAATGCTGCCGTTTTTAATGGCGGTTTCAAAACGCGGAAAAGAAAATCATATCAGCTTTTCAGACGAGGAAATCGACACGATTGTGGAAACCATACGGAAATATGCTTCCCCGGAGGATATTTCAAAAATGGATAAGATGATAGCATTATTCCGCAAAAACAAAAAATGAAGAATGCCCATTTTTCAGGGCATTCTTCCAGATGAAGTTTTAGAATCTCTTTACTTTTGAACAATATTGACGATTCTGCCCGGAACATAAATTTCTTTTACAATGGTTCCCGTCAGCTTATCAGCAATGGTTTCTTTTGCTTTTGCAATGACATCCTCTTTCGCATCTTCTTTACCGATAAGAAGCGTTGCTCTTGTCTTGCCGTTAATCTGTACTGCAATTTCCACTGTCGATTCTACGGTTTTCGCTTCGTCATATTCCGCCCATGCAGTCTGATACAATCTGCCTTCAAACCCTGCCATCTGCCAGAGTTCTTCCGTGATATGCGGCGCCACCGGATTTAACATAATAAGCAATGTTCCGTATTCGCCCTTTGTTACTTCGTTTTTCTTATAGAAATCATTGATTAACGCCATCATTGCCGCGATTGCCGTATTATATTTCAGATTTTCAAAATCATTGCTGACTTTTTTAATCGTCTGGTGCATCTTTGTTTCCATATCCTCGGAATAGCCAGCTTCATTACTCATAATATCCTGTAATTTCCATACTCTCTCCAAGAAACGACGGCATCCTTTTACACCGTCTTCAGACCAACCCGCACTTAACTCAAATGCACCGATAAACATTTCATAGGTTCTAAGTGTATCCGCACCATAATCTCTTACAATATCATCCGGATTTACCACATTTCCGAGAGACTTGGACATCTTAACAACCGGATGGTCAGCCATTTCGCCGTATTTTTCTTTGAGCGCTTCCCTTGCCGCCTTCTCGCTGCCATATTCAGCAAGCAGTTTCTCCTGCTCTTTTGCAGGCAGGTTCGCATAGTTATGCGGGTTCAGTCCAAGAATCATACCATGAGAAGTTCTCTTCGCATACGGCTCCGGACAAGGCACAACTTTCTCGTCATACAAAAACTTATGCCAGAATCTGGAATATAACAAATGCAAAGTGGTATGTTCCATACCGCCGTTATACCAATCTACAGGCATCCAATAGTCCAGTGCTTCCTTGCTTGCAAGCGCCTCCTTATTATTCGGGTCTGTATAGCGTAAAAAGTACCATGAAGAACCAGCCCACTGAGGCATGGTATCCGTCTCTCTCTTTGCCGGACCGCCGCAGCACGGACATGTCGTATTGACCCAATCAGTCATTGTTGCGAGCGGTGACTCGCCGTTGTCTGTCGGCATATAGCTTTCCACTTCTGGCAGCTCTAACGGCAGCTCACTCTCATCAAGCGGCACATAACCGCATTTCTCACAAATTACAATCGGAATCGGCTCTCCCCAGTAACGCTGCCTGGAGAATACCCAGTCTCTTAATTTAAAGTTTGTCTTTGCGCAGCCGATGCCTTTTTCTTCCAAAAATGCAATCATCTTTTCTTTGGCATCCTGTACATTTAATCCGCTGATAAAACCGGAATTTACAATCGTTCCTGACGCTACATCCGTATAGACTTCCTCCTGCACATCCTTGCCGCCTGCCACGACTTCAATAATCGGCAGATTAAATTTCTTCGCAAATTCCCAGTCTCTCTCATCATGCGCCGGTACCGCCATAATCGCACCCGTACCGTAACTCATGAGAACATAGTCGGAAACAAAAATCGGTATCTCAACATCATTTACCGGATTTATAGCTGTCAGTCCGTCAATTTTAACTCCCGTCTTATCTTTTGCAAGTTCCGCACGCTCAAAATCAGACTTTCTTGCCGCCTGTTCACGGTAAGAAACAATGTCATCCCAGTTCTTAATTTCTTCTTTGTATTTATCTAACAGCGGATGTTCCGGAGACATAACCATGTATGTTACGCCGAACAGCGTATCACATCTGGTCGTATAAATACGCAGCTTATCTTCTTTGCCTTTAATCGTAAAGTCAACTTCCGCACCGGTAGACTTTCCAATCCAGTTTTTCTGTGAAACTTTAACCCTCTCTACATAATCAACCGTATCAAGCCCCTGAATCAGTTTATCGGCATATTCCGTAATCTTTAACATCCACTGGCTCTTTACTTTACGCACTACTTCAGAACCGCATCTTTCGCAGACGCCGTTTACAACTTCTTCATTGGCAAGCCCTACTTTACAGGATGTGCACCAGTTAATCGGCATCTCGGATTTATAAGCAAGACCCGCTTTAAATAATTTTAAGAAAATCCACTGTGTCCATTTATAATAATCGGAGTCTGTCGTATTGATTTCTCTGTCCCAGTCAAAAGAATACCCCAATGAATGAAGCTGGTTTTTGAAACGCTCCACATTATTTTTTGTTACGATTTTCGGATGAATATGGTTGCTGATTGCATAGTTTTCCGTCGGCAGACCAAAAGCATCCCATCCCATCGGATAAAGAACATTATATCCCTGCATTCTTCTCTTTCTTGCCACAATATCAAGCGCCGTATAGGGTCTTGGATGTCCTACATGGAGCCCCTGTCCTGACGGATAAGGGAATTCCACCAGTGCATAATATTTCGGTTTGGAATAATCTTCGGAAGTTTTAAACGCTTTCTCATCATCCCAAATTTTCTGCCATTTCTGTTCCACTTCTCTGTGATTGTATACTTCAGCCATTTTTATAACCATATCCTTTCGCAGTCTCATAATACCAATAATTTTACTATACAGAGATAATTTGTCAACCTTTAATTCTATCGGCGATACGCACAACGTATCGCCGTTGGCAATGCAAAAACAGGATGCTGCATTCCCCAATACATAAGCATCCTGTTTTTTTCCCTAAAAAGGAAGTCTATTTGCCAAAAAGGCTAAGCCCTTTTACACACTTATTTAATATCTTACTTAATCCTCACCGGACTCTACCTTGCTGGCTCTTGCAGCAACTTCTTTCTCCTGCACATCGCTTGGCGCCTGCTCATATCTTGCAAACTGATATTCGTAAGTGCCCCTGCCGCCTGTCATGGAACGTAAATCGGTGCAATAACCCTGTAAGCAGGATACCGGAATATCCGCTTCGATTACCTGTTTGCCGTCCGTAGTAGGATTCATGCCAAGCACTCTGCCGCGGCGTTTGTTCAAATCACCCATAATATCGCCTGTATAAGCATCCGGTACGGTTACTTTTAAAGAAGCTATCGGCTCTAACAGAATCGGTTTTGCTTCCATAAAGCCTTTCTTAAATGCCTGAATCGTTGCCATCTTAAATGCCATTTCAGAAGAATCAACCGGATGATAGGAACCATCATATAAAATCGCCTTAACACCGACTACCGGATAAGCTGCCATCGGTCCGCTTACAACGGAATCCTGCAAACCTTTCTCTACTGCCGGGAAGAAGTTTTTCGGTACGGCGCCGCCTACTACCATCTGCTCAAATACATAAGGTTCTTCTAAGGAACCTGACGGCTCAAATTTCATTTTAACATGACCGTACTGTCCGTGTCCGCCGGACTGTTTCTTATATTTGTATTCCACATCGGACTTTTTCTGGATAGTTTCTTTATAAGCTACTTTCGGCGGAGAGAGTTTAATGCCCGCTTTATATTCGCTGAGCAGTCTGCTTGTAACTACCTCAAGATGCAAATCACCCATGCCGTATAATAAAGTCTGCTTATTCTCAGCATCATTTACTACTTTTAAGGTCTGGTCTTCATGCGTCATCTTCTGTAAGGACTGTGAAATCTTATCAATATCCGCTTTGTTCTGTGCCTGATAGCGCATTACCGTATACGGTGTGGAAATCTCGGTCTTGCCATAGCGGATTGGATGGGCTTTCGTGGAAAGCGTATTTCCGGTCCTTGCCGCCGTCAGCTTTGCAATCGCCCCAATATCCCCTGCGTGAATCTCTTTTATTTCAATCGGCTTACTGCCCTGTAAGATATACAGTTTGCTAATTTTCTCTTCAATATCC
>CAMWMM010000214.1 GCA_947175285.1 uncultured Lachnospiraceae bacterium | reverse complement strand
CACCGAGATCTACACGTAAGGAGTCGTCGGCATCGTCAGTTGTGTATAAGAGACATATATTGATTTGCTCGCATCGGAGAACTGGGTAAGTTAGGCAGTGATGGCAGCGATGGGAAGTCCCTTAACCAATAAATATGCGGAAGGATATCCGGCAAAAAGATACTACGGCGGCTGTGAATGCGTTGATGTAGTAGAAAATCTTGCCATTTCAAGAGCAAAGGAACTGTTCGGCTGCGAATATGTCAATGTACAGCCCCATTCAGGCGCACAGGCTAATATGGCGGTATTTTTCGCCGTTATGGAGCCGGGTGATACTTTTATGGGAATGAATCTTGACCACGGCGGACATCTTTCTCACGGTTCACCGGTTAATATGTCCGGTAAATATTTTCATTGTGTACCTTACGGCGTGAATGACGATGGATTTTTGGATTATGATAAAGTAAGAGAGATTGCACTGGAATGCAAACCGAAAATGATTGTAGCAGGCGCTTCAGCTTATGCAAGAACACTGGATTTTAAGAAATTCAGAGAGATTGCGGACGAAGTGGGCGCTGTTTTGATGGTGGATATTGCTCATATCGCCGGACTGGTAGCGGCAGGACTGCATCCGAGTCCGATTCCGTATGCACACGTAACGACAACGACAACACATAAGACGCTGCGCGGACCCCGTGGCGGTATGATTATGTCTTCTAACGAGGTTGCAGAGAAATACAACTTTAACAAGGCAATTTTCCCCGGCATTCAGGGAGGGCCCTTAATGCATGTGATTGCAGCTAAAGCGGTATGCTTCAAGGAAGCGCTTTCTCCGGCATTTAAGGAGTACCAGCAGGGTGTGATTGACAATGCGCAGGCGCTTAGCAAAGCCCTTCTTGCCAGAGATATCAGAATTGTTTCCGGCGGTACGGACAACCATTTGATGTTAGCGGATTTGACAAATTACGATTTAACAGGAAAAGCAGTGGAAAAATTGCTTGACGAGGCGCATATTACGGCAAATAAGAATACGATTCCGAATGATCCTAAGTCCCCGTTTGTTACAAGCGGCATCAGACTGGGAACGCCTGCAGCTACTTCCCGCGGTTTAAAGACAGAGGATATGGAACAGGTAGCGGAAGCAATAGCAACTGTTATTAAAGAGGGAGAAGCGGGCATTCAGAAAGCGCGTGACATCATTAAGACATTAACGGATAAATATCCGCTGAACTAAGGAGAGAAAGAGAGGCTTGATGAGAAAATGATTCAGGTAGCAGTTTTAGGATACGGTACGGTGGGAAGCGGTGTCGTAGAGGTGATTGAAACCAACAAAGCAGAAATCAATAAGAAAGCGGGAGCGGAATTAAATATAAAATATATTCTGGATTTGAGAGATTTTCCGGGTGATGCTTATGAACATAAGGTGGTTCATGATTATAATATGATATTAGAAGACCCTGAAGTTTCCATTATCTGTGAGACAATGGGCGGAATTAAACCGGCTTATGATTTTTCCAAACAGGCATTGCTTGCAGGAAAAAGTGTCTGCACTTCCAATAAAGAGCTTGTTGCGAATCACGGCGCGGAACTGCTTGAACTTGCCAGACAGAATCATTGCAATTATCTGTTTGAGGCAAGCGTAGGCGGCGGTATTCCGATTATTCGTCCTTTGAATTATTCTTTGACAGCCGAAAAAATTGATGCCATTACGGGTATTTTAAATGGTACGACAAACTATATATTAACGAAAATGGATAAAAACGGCGCAGATTTTGCGGAAGTTTTAAAAGAGGCGCAGGATAACGGTTACGCCGAGAGAAATCCGGAAGCGGATATCGAGGGATATGATGCCTGCAGAAAAATTGCGATTCTTTCTTCTTTGATGAAGGGGGAGAATGTCAATTATGAGGACATTTACACCGAAGGTATCACGAAAATTTCACAGGCGGATTTTCTATATGCAAAGAAGATGGAGCGTTCCGTAAAACTTCTTGCTATGAGCAGGAATACGGAAAACGGATTTTATGCTATGGTAGCGCCTTTCTTAATTGAGAAAGGACATCCGTTATACAGTGTAAGCGATGTGTTTAATGCGGTTTATGTACATGGAAATATGTTGGGAGACTCCATGTATTATGGACGTGGAGCGGGCAAACTGCCGACGGCGAGCGCTGTTGTTTCCGATGTTGTGGACTGTGCAAGACATCTTGGTAAGACCGTTATGTGTTTCTGGGATAATAAGCAGGTAAAATTAATGGATATTGCTGATACAAAGCGCAAATTCTTTGTGCGTGTAGAAGCTGCAAAAAAACAGGATGCACTGGCAGCGTTTGGCTCAGTAGAAGAAATCAATGCAGGAATTGCTGAGGAATTTGCTTTTGTTACGGATGTTATGACGGAAAAGACGTTTAATGAGAAAATTTCTGTTATCGGCGGTGCGATTAACAGAATTCGTATCGAGGGATAAAAAGGAGTTCGGAAGATGAACAGGAAGTATATTATTGTATTAGGAGACGGCATGGCGGATGAACCGATAGAGAGCCTGAATGGTAAGACACCGCTCGAATATGCCAATACGCCGGCAATGGATGAATTAAGTAAAAAAGCGGAGATTGGAATGGTGCATACGATTCCGGAAGGAATGAAACCGGGATCTGATACGGCGAATCTTTCCGTATTAGGGTATGATCCGAAACAGTATTATTCCGGACGTTCACCTTTAGAAGCGCTTAGCATCGGTGTTCCGATGAAAGATACGGATATTGCACTGCGCTGTAATATTGTAACGATTTCCGAGGATGATGTGCCTTTTGAGGAAAAAACGATTATCGACCATAGTTCCGGTGAAATCAGTACGGAAGACTGTGCCGTTTTGCTGGATGCGGTCAAAAAAGAACTGGAAAACGAGACATATAAATTTTATGTGGGAACAAGCTACAGGCATTGTCTAATATGGGAAAAAGGGGAAGTTATTGAACTGACACAGCCCCATGATGTGTTGACGCAGGTAATCGGTCCTCATCTTCCGGAAGATAAAACTTTGCGTGAAATGATGAAGAAAAGCTACGATATTTTAGTGAATCATCCCATTAATACAGAAAGAAAAAAGAAAGGCTTAAATCCAGCAAATTGCTGCTGGTTCTGGGGAGCGGGAACGAAGCCTGCCCTATCTTCCTTTGAGGAAAAAACAGGTAAAAAAGGTATGATGGTATCGGCAGTTGATTTGCTCAAGGGCATTGCTGTCGGTGCAGGTATGGGAATAGCGCAGGTAGAGGGTGCAAACGGCGGCCTTAATACTAATTATGAAGGGAAAACACAAGCAGCTCTTACGGCACTTTTGCAGGATGGCTATGATTTTGCCTATATTCATCTGGAAGCGCCGGATGAAATGGGACATCAGGGCAGTGCGGAGCGTAAGGTGCAGGCGATTGAATATCTGGATGCAAGGGTGGTTGCACCGCTGGTAAAAGCGTTAGACGAAAAAGGCGTTTCTTACCGTATGCTGATACTGCCGGATCATCCGACGCCTGTCAGAGTTAGGACACATACATCCGACAGCGTGCCGTATATGCTTTATGACAGTAAAAAACAATTGGATAAGGCTTGGCACTATAATGAAAAAGAAGGAAATGCCAGCGGAAATTATATTCCGGTTGGGCATACACTGATAAATCATTTGTTTGAAGTATAAAAGGAAGGCTGGTTATTGAAAATGAGAAAAGTAGTGAAATTTGGCGGAAGTTCTCTTGCCAGTGCAGAGCAGTTTAAGAAAGTCGGCGATATTATTCATGCGGACAAAGAGCGTAAATTTGTAGTGCCGTCTGCACCCGGGAAAAGAGATGCAGACGACACAAAAGTAACGGATATGCTGTACGCATGCTATGATTTGGCTGATGAAGGCAAAGATTTTAAGGAAGAATTAAAGGCAATCAAGGAACGTTATCAGGAAATTATAGACGGTCTTTCTTTAACGCTTTCCCTGGATGATGAGTTTAAGACAATTTCTAAAAATTTCAAAAACAAAGCCGGCAGGGATTATGCGGCGTCCAGAGGAGAGTACCTAAACGGCATTATCATGGCTGCATATCTTGGTTTTGAATTCGTTGATGCGGCCGAAGTCATTCGTTTTAAGGATAATGGTGAGTTTGAATCGGAAACGACTAATGAATTGATGCGGGAACGCTTAGGCTCTATGAAAGCAGCAGTCATTCCGGGTTTTTATGGCGCCAAAGCGGATGGCACAGTCAAGACTTTTTCACGCGGCGGCTCTGATATTACGGGTTCTATTGTAGCAAGAGCAATCAAAGCGGATGTTTACGAGAACTGGACGGATGTTTCCGGAATTCTGGTTGCCGACCCTCGGATTATCTATAAACCGGAAGGAATAGAGACAGTTACATACAAGGAACTTCGGGAGTTGTCTTATATGGGCTTTAACGTACTCCATGAGGATGCTATTTTCCCGGTTAGAAGAGAGGGGATTCCGATTAATATCAGAAATACCAATTCACCGGAGGATGAAGGCACTTGGATCGTGGAAAGCACCTGTCAGAAACCGAAATACGTTATCACCGGTATTGCCGGAAAGAAAGGCTTCTGTGCGGTCAATATTGAAAAGGATTCCATGAACTCGGAAGTCGGATTCGGCAGAAAAGTGCTGCAAATCTTTGAGGATAACGGAATTTCATTTGAACATGTGCCGTCAGGCATCGATACGATGACGGTTTTTGTACATCAGGATGAATTTATGCATAAAGAGCAGAAAGTGGTTTCCGGCATTCACAGACTTGCCGACCCGGATGCGATTGACATTGAAGCAGACCTTGCGTTGATTGCTGTCGTAGGACGCGGCATGAAATCCACGCGGGGAACGGCGGGAAGAATTTTCTCTGCGCTTGCACATGCCAATGTGAATGTAAAAATGATTGACCAGGGTTCGAGTGAGTTAAATATTATCATCGGGGTAGCCAATGCGGATTTTGAAACAGCCATAAAGGCAATTTATGATATATTCGTATTGTATCAGTTATAATTATTTGTTATACTGTTACTAAAAGGGGAAAGGAATTTTTATTATGGCAAATACGGCAGATAATTCTTTAGTTTACACAAATAGCGAGTGTATCGGATGTAATAAGTGTATATCAGTATGTCCTGTATTGACGGCTAATTATGCAGTAGAGGAAGATGGTAAGAACAAGATTATTGTTGACGGGAAACAGTGTGTTGCCTGCGGCGCATGTTTTGATGCCTGTGAACATCACGCGAGGGAATATCGTGACGATACGGAGCGTTTCTTTGAAGATTTAAAGAAAGGGGAGAAAATATCCCTGTTGCTTGCACCTGCATTTTTGGCAAATTATCCTAAGGAATACGCATCCGTACTTGGCGGACTGAAGCAAATGGGAGTAAACCGTATTATCAGTATCAGTTTCGGCGCAGATATCACAACGTGGGCATATATCAAATATATTACGGAAAATAAGTACTTCGGCGGTATTTCACAGCCTTGTCCGGCAATCGTAGGATATATTGAAAAGTATCTGCCGGAACTGCTTCCGAGTCTTATGCCGGTGCATTCTCCTATGATGTGCGGCGCCGTTTATGCGAAGAAATATATGAAGGTACAGGACAAACTCGCTTTTATCAGTCCCTGTATTGCGAAAAAGAATGAAATTGACGATCCGAACTGCGGCGGATATGTTTCCTATAATGTGACATTTGACCATTTAATGAAATATGTAAGAGCGCATAATATTTCCGGAGCGCCGGTTTCCGACGAGATAGAATACGGACTCGGTTCAATTTATCCGATGCCGGGCGGATTGAAAGAAAATGTTTACTGGTTCTGCGGAGAAGATATTTTTGTCCGTCAGATAGAAGGTGAACGCCATGCTTATGAGTTTCTGGAAGATTATAAAGAAAGGGTTCTCCATAAAAAAGACCTGCCTTTCATGGTAGATGCGCTTAATTGCGCCCAAGGATGCCTCTATGGTACGGCGATAGAGGAGGAAAAAGCAAAGAGCGACGATACGCTTTATGAAATGCAGAAAATCAAGGCGGCAAGCAAGAAAAACAATAAGCAGAGTGCATGGGGCAGAAATTTGACGCCGAAGCAGAGGCTGGATCGTTTCAACAAGCAGTTCAAAGAGTTGGATTTGAATGATTTTATCAGACATTATACGGATAAGTCGAAAGGCCTTGAGATAAGATATCCTGATACTGCCGGACTGGAAGAAATTTTTGCGGGAATGAACAAGGATACGGCGGAAAAACGCAAAATTAACTGTTCGGCATGCGGTTATAAAACATGTAAAGATATGGCGGCAGCTATTTATAACGGCTGCAATACGGTTACGAACTGTGTTCATTACATAAAAGATGAAGTATATAAAGAAAAGCTTCTTGCAGAAGAACTTTCCGCAGAGATGCAGGAGAAGAATGAAGAAATCGGGGCAAGAAACGAACAGATTGCCACTCTGCTTGGTGAGGTAGCAGTTGATTTTGACAGTCTGGATAAGTCCATTAATGAAATGTCGATTGGAAATAGCAGTAATGCAGCGGAGAGTACGGGAATTTCAGCATCTATGAGTGATGTTGTAAAATTCTGTGATGCTTTGAGGACAGCGCTTGATTCGATTCAGAGTTTATTAGTGAAGCTGGAGGAAAACAATCTGGAAATCACAGATGTTGCTGAAGAGACAAACTTACTTGCGTTAAATGCCAGCATTGAGGCGGCAAGGGCAGGCGAATCAGGACGAGGTTTTGCCATTATTGCAGAGAATATCAAGAAACTGGCGGATTCTTCCAAAGATACGGCGAGTGACAGTGACAAAAATAAAGAGGAAATCCAGAATGCAATCAATTCATTGCTTGAGGATGCGGAGAAGTTGATTTCCATTATTGACGGAGTTAATGTACGTGTGACTAACCTTGCGGCTGCAACAGAGGAGATTGCAGCATCGGCTGATGTGATAAGCACCATTTCCTCCGATTTAAGAGATAAGCTGAATGAGTTGAATCGCAGCAGATAAGCAATAGATTAAAAAGCGGCTCCAAATGAAGCCGCTTTTTTAGTAGCCTAAGTCCTCCGCAACCAGATATACGTGAATCCTGCCGGGATGACCGCTTCTTCGTGTTACAACGATTTGATTACAGAAGCATTCCGGTGAAAGACAGTCAAGGCAGTGACCGACCGTGGCACAGGGTATTTTCTTATCCAAACGAATGGCATTTGCAGGTGAAGCAATGTTTCTGACTCTGGCAACGCCGCTTGTTACATCCGTAACGATTTTGTTCATGCCGACAACAATAACCACATGGCTTGGACCTTGAATCAGGCAGGCAACACGGTTGCCGTTGCCGTCAATATTAATTAATTCCCCGTTTATGGTAAGCGCGTTACTGCTCATCAGGTAGTAATCGGCAAGAACCGTTTTGGCATAGATTTGTCTTGCTTCATCAGGATTTTTAGCGCTCATCCTGTCAATCAGTTCATAAGAGCCATTGTTGATGGCGTCCATCAGTCCTATTTCTTTAATACTTTCGCTTCCACCCCAGCCGATACTGCTGCCTTTTGGAATGGAATTAAGAATTGCCTGTACACATTCGGCGCCTGTTTCAAAGTAATATCCGGACATATTTCTCTTTTCCAGATTTTCAATAATAGAGTGTGCCATAGCGGCAAAAGCTTTTGTTTTGTGTGACATCATAGTATCCCCCGCTTTTTTATCATTTGATTTCCATATATCATTTTATCAGCTTTTACACAGCGGATTTAACTGTATAAAAAGGAAAAAAATGGGAAAAGTAAGATAATTTAGATAATTTAGAAAAAATTTGTAAAAATTAAAAGTTTTTTGAAAAAATGTGTTGACAAATTAAAAGCATATGATATAATAAACTTACAAAAACAAATTCACATAGATACTACAATAG
>CAMWMM010000213.1 GCA_947175285.1 uncultured Lachnospiraceae bacterium | reverse complement strand
ACAAAAAACATTGAACTTCTTGTTCTTGATGAAATTATTACTGCTGATAATTATTAGTTTGGTATTAATGTTGGAGTATCATGTTGTTATCAGAACAAATCATATTTTGAAGGAAACAGAAAGCAGAATGAAGGTGTACTATGATTTGCTAAGTGACGAAATACAGCAAAAATTAAAAAAGAGTCATGATAAACGGTATGATTATGAGTATTTATATGGTTGTCTGATGCAAAAGGAGTATGACAAGTGTGAAAATTACCTCAAAGAAAAGTGCACTTCGATTGGACCACAGACAAGTATAATTTACACTGGTTATGGCGCAGTTGATTACCTGATTGGAAAGAATGTAGATCGATGCAGAGAAAATAATATCAAAGTTACATTCAATGTGGAGATGCACGAATCCCCAATTGAGGAGAACGAGTTTTTTGTCCTTCTTGCGAATCTGCTCGACAATGCGGTGGAGGCAGCATTAAAATGCATTGATGAGCGGTTTGTTGAGATCAGGATGCATGAAATGAGTAGTTTGTTTCGGTTGTACATAGCAAATAGCTATGTTGAGGAGCCTGTGAAGGCTGGCAAGAGACTGGTATCTATTAAAAACGATGGCGGAAATCATGGCTGGGGACTTGAAAGTGTGAAAGATATGGTGAAAAAATATCATGGAACTATTGATATTATCTATGAGAGTAAAAAATTTGTGGTAGATATTGTGTTTATGTGTTAGGAGGGAAGATTTATGCAGGAAGAAGTACTTTGTGCAGGTGATGTTTTAACTGAAATAGAAAGTGCGGAACTGTTGGAAGTAAAAATTGACAATGAAATCAAAACTTTATGGGCAGAATGTGGAAACTTTACTTTTGCAATCTGTTAAATATTCAAAAAAATAATTATGACTAAAAAAATAGGGTGAAATCTGTATAGGCTCACCCTATTTTTTGTTCATTAAACTTGGTTTGATAAGTGCCTATGGCGAATTAATACAATTTAAGAGAATAAAGAGAGAATCAAATGCAGGAAATGTTGAAAAGAATCTTCACTAGAAATCACGACTTTTGGGAAAAGTTATTAGGCAGTGAGCTATATTGCAGTTTATCAAAAGATATAAATAGCAATGTGATTACAGCCCCGGCAGATTGCATTGAAGAAACGCATAACTATATTCAAAATCTGAAATATCACACAGCGGAAAAAGTGCTAGAACCAATCTCATGGCTCTCAGATATTATTTTCGCACCATTTTATCAGATTATAATTGATTCATATCTGCAATATTCAACTATAGATTTCAATGTATTTTTCTTTTTAAAAAATAAAGAAACGATGCTAAGGCAGCTATTATATGACAGTATACAGATAATTCCAAGAAGAGTTCTCATTTACGATATGCATCGTTGCAAAAATAATAGCAGGCTGGTTGGAGAGAACAGTTCAGAGGAATACCAGTATTATTGCCAGAATATGCTGTCTAATGTAGATTATGTGTATAAGTTGTGTAATGAATACTTTGAGATGACACGTTTGCTAATTGTTCGTATGACGTATACAATGAAATTTTTAGAAGAAATGCTACACAATATAGAAAGCGGTCGTTTGGAGATTGCGAAACATATCTGTGCAGGTGAGGAATTTCATTATATTACATCGTTAAAAATCACAGGAGCCGATAGTCATCAAAAAGGAAAAAAGGCAGTGGAGTGCACATTCGATACAGGAAAGAAAATCATATATAAGCCTCATTCAATGCAGAAGGAAATTGCGTATCATGCGCTATTCACACATTTTTGTGAGCATACAGGAAACATGACAGTTTCTTATCCAGTAATTGACTGTAAAACATATGGGATAGCAGGATATATGTCTGATTTTTCATGTGAAAACAGGCAGCAGGTGCAGGAATATTTTAGGGGTATGGGAATTCATTTATTTTTGTGCTATTTGCTTCACGCAGGAGATATACATCGAGAAAATATTGTTGCATCAATAATGCCGGTATTGGTGGATACTGAGACAATTCCGGGAATACAGAAACGATTTTCTGTTAAAAATGCAGAGGATCAGATCAATGACAAACTGAGCTGGAATGTTCTCCACACAGGAATTTTACCATTTCCAGTGTGGAGAGATAATAGAAAAGGTGTAATAATCAGTGCCCTGCACATGACGGGCGATGTGTATTCACCGATGAAACTGCCCATTGTCAGGAACGAAAAAGCTTCTGACATGTATGTGGATTATGACTATATAAAAATATCCGGCAGAAACAGTGTTCCAACATATCAAGGTGAGCAGATCGGTGCAGAGAAATACATACGAGAGGTAAGTGAGGGGTTTGCGATGGCATACAGATTTTATATACTCAATAAAGCACAGATTGAAGAGAGGATAGAGCCGTTTTGGAAATTTGAAACCAGATATTTAGTTCGACATACGCAGCAGTATGCTATGTACCTATCAAGTGCACTGCATCCAATTTTTATGAGGACGACAGAGGAGCACATACTTATGTTGCAGGTAATTCAAAAGAAAAAATATGGCCTGAGTGTCCTAGAAAAGGAACTGTCGTCTCTCCTCAATATGGATACGCCGTTGCTGTCCTGTAAAGCAGATGAGTATGTGGAACGTTATAAAAATTCTGCTTATGAGACACACAGACATCTGATTGAGAGGTTTGGATTGGATGATATGAATGAACAGCTTGAACTAATTGAGTTATCATTGAAAATGATGGATTTGGACAGATTGCAAAATAAATATTTTAGCAGTAAAGTAAATATCAGTAATTGGGAATCAAGTCTGAATAGGAAAAAGTTAGAGCAGGCAATACAAATAATTATAAGTCTGGTAATGAAAAAAGTAATAATTTATAAAGAAGATATCAGTTGGAATGGATTAAAATTGGAGGGGGAGAATCTGTGGAGTGTGCAGTCCGTAGGGATGGGGTTATACGACGGAATCTGTGGAATTGCAGTTTTTACATCATTTATGCATAAACTTGGATATTTACAGAAAACTAATATTTATACTCTCACAGTGGGTAAGGTATGTGAATACATCAGCACAGAGGCATTTCAAGTGGAAAGATGCACAGGGCTTTATAGAGGAGCAGGTGCATTGATTTATACATATTTAATATTGTATCATTTTCAGGAAGATGAAAAATATCTTGCTTGTGCTAAGGAAGCAGTAAAAAGAATTTCAAAAATATATAGTTCTGATCAAGAATACGATTTGTTTTCTGGTAATGCAGGAGCGATTTTTGCACTTGTAAAGTTGTATGAGCTGACACATGATAGTGAAATTCTGAAACTGGCAGTGGAGATTGGAGACTGGTTGGTGAAAAAGGTACTAAATCTTGAGTGTGGGAAATGTAGCATTGTTCTAGGTGGAATGGCACATGGATTTAGTGGTTTTATTATGGCATATTCGCAGATTATGAAGCATATACACGACCAAAAATATTGTAAAGTAATAGATATTCTTCTGAAATATGAAAATCAGTCATATTTAGAAGAAAAAGGAAACTGGAGGGATCTGAGAAACCGTGAGAGCGAGGTATACGCAAATGCATGGTGCCATGGCGCAGCAGGAATTTTGCTGTCGCGTTTGTGTTTGATAGAACTTGCAGAATATAGGGGGAATGACATTGTAAAGAGAGATATCGAAAAAGCCGCAAAAGTATTATTTGGAAAGTCTCTTCGAAGTGGTTTGTGTCTTTGCCATGGAATGGCGGGAAATTATATGATAATGAAAGAATATCAAAAACATTATAGTTTGGATGCAGAACAGGAAGTTAGCAAGATGACGATAGGCAGCGAGATTATCAATACCATACTGGAAGATAGAATGCTTCCACAGGACAGATATAGTATGGGACTCATGACGGGATTATCTGGAATTGGTGTTTGTCTGGGGGATATGCTGAAGGAGAATGACAATATAAGCCAGTATATGACAGAATAGGGACAAAATGATAAAAAATTAGAAATAAGTGATAGACTGTCAGTGTAACAAAAATGCAATTATTGCTGCCAATGAATGGTGGCGGAATGGAGGGGATTATGATTAAAAGAAAAGTAACAAAAATTTTTGCAGCATGTATGATGGCAGCAGTTCTTTTAGGTTCTGCCAGTGTGGATGTTCACGCCGAAACACTGACCACAACATTTAAGGAAACAGAACCCAATGATACGAAAGAAACAGCAGAGCTTATTCAGGCGAATAAAGAAACCGCGCAGGGATATGCGGAGGCAACATTTGCAGGACGGTTTGAGGTAAATGGATATACAAGCGAAAAAGATCCTGACTGGTATAAAGTCTATCTAAATGCAGGGACACAGTATATGACCTGTTATGTAAAACCATTTAGTTTTTCGATTGAAGACGAGTCTGGTAATGCTGTGATAACAGACAACTATACATATGCAGATACTACCAGATTCGGGCGGACTGCATATGAATTTAAGGTTCAAAAAGAAGGATATTATTATGTAAGAATAGTAGGATGTGATCCGGCTTCGGGTCAATATGAGTTTACAGTGGGCAGTCCGACATATGCAATGGATACTTGTAAGATTTCTTGCGAAGAAGGGGTAATCAATATGACTGCCAGCGGTGGAACGAAAAAAGCACATTTTGATGGCAGAGTGTTAGCAGTATTACCGAAAGATGCGGTTGTTGAATATGTGAGACTGGAGGTTAAGAGTACCTTAATAAAATCAGCAATTTTAATTAATGAAAGAAGCGGGAAGAGTTTGTCATTAGATTTTTATCCGTTTACCAAGTATAAGCTTGCATCAATGAATTTGCCTGTTGAAACGATGTGGACTGCAGAATTGAAGTATAATATGACCACATCTTTTGCACCGGTACTCACAGTGCAGTATGTATATCCTATATATGATATAGTAAATCAATAAATAGGTGGTGGTCATATGCAGACAAAAAATCTTCTTATATCAAGACAAAAGTTAAGGCAGGAGTGGAATAGGGACATCTTGAAGCTTTTAGCTCCGCAAAAACATATGAAAAGTGTATCAGGATTCCAGAACCTTGGGAGAGACAGCTATATACCCGGTGAGAACAGTATATATGAGATTTATGTAAGAAAAACAGTGGTCAGTGGAAAGTTTCCACAAGCAATTCTGGATATCATTAATTTTGATATTGGAAGTGTTGTGGAGGATGATACAGGCTTTACGATTGGCGGGGTGAAATATTTACGAAAAGATATGCCTCCTATAAATCTGGATCGTTGTCTGGAGATTAAGGCGGAGAACAATGAAATTGTATTTGAACGTGGAAAATATTATAAGTTTCAGGACCGCGAAGGAAAGTATCATGTTCTCGATTGCAGGGGAAATAGTGTTTCACAGCCTTATTCCGAACAGACAATGAAGAGACAGAACGAAGAAAGTGATCAGATGGGTAAATTCTGGGGCTGTATTGGCTGTGAGGGTGTATATGGAAGTAAGTATTACTCTGATGAAGAACAGAAAAAGATACTGAAAGCTGCGGGGATCAAGGAAGGATTCTTCAGTGTCCAGGTAGGTTCAAGGAGACAGGAGCTCTTTTTATCAAACGGAACGGCAGGCACGGTGGTTTCCAAAAGGCGGTATGATAATACCTATAATATGTTTATGAATACGAACATATTAGATGACTATGCGGTAGGTTCAGTCTTTGTTATTGGCGGAAAAGAATACATATTAAATGAATACAAAAAACTGGATATACCATATGGAGCAGATATCTATGACATAAAATATCCGATGAGAGAGAAGCAGTAAACGATGCTGTTCGTTACTTTTCACGGGTAGGGGAACCATGTAGCCATTATTCTGCCAGGGAGGGCAAAGGACATGAGGGAGTCCGTGGAACCCCGGCAGAGTCCGGTGGAGGGATTTTAATCCACGATCATGATAAAACTTATTACAGATATGGTTCAGACCACCAGGAATGTATGGTGCATATCCTGCGTTATTTAAAAGGGAGCATGGAAAATGAACCAGTCGGTATCCCTTAGAAGTTTTGACCATCTTGCAGATTACTGTGACTGTCTGAGTGTGATGGAGAGTATACGTAAAAGAAGTGGACAGGGTTTGTATGAAGAAATAAAAAACATCTTCCAGAGGTCAAAGCCACTATCCACAGCGAAAAAACTTTCTAATGAACCAATTCTAACGTAGAATAAAGGGGGCATCCAATACCCCTTTTGTTCTCATGCCTTAAATTCCCCTACCCGTGAAAAGTAACCAAATTTTGAGAGAATATTATAAATAATGCCAATAATTCTTGATACTATAGTCATATTAAGATATAATATGACTATAGTAAAATCAGGAGGGATGAACATGGAAACAATAAGACCATCTTCAGATTTAAGAAATCACTACAGCGAGATATCGAAGCAATGTCATAAGGAAAGAAATCCCGTTATAATTACAGTTAATGGGCGTGGTGATACTGTAATTTTAGGGCTGCAGGACTATTACCAAATGAAATCAGAGCTTGAATTACTGCGTACATTGGCAGAAGCAGAAGAAGATGTTGTAAATGACAGAGTAGCGTCTGTACAAGATACATTTGATGATATACGCAAATCGCTTTTGGAGAGAAAGTCCTATGAAGTATAAAATTATCAGAACAGATAAAGCGGATGAACAGTTAAGAGAGATAATCTTTTATATAGCGGATGATTCCGGGAGTGTAGATACAGCGTTAGATTATCTGAATAAAATAGAGAGTGCGATAAAATGTTTAGAAGATTTTCCAATGTCCGGATGTAAGCCTGGATATTCTATTTTGAGAAAACAAGGATATAGAGTGCTTACAGTAAAAAGGCATCTTATATTCTATAAGGTAAATGAGTACGAGAAAATTGTTATCATATATGTGATTGTAGATAGCAGGCAGGAATATAAAAATTTAATATAAAAGAAATTATATTATCAGAACTATCAGTTCATTTATACTGAGCGGTCAGTCCTTTTGACCGCCAGTATAAAATCCGCTAATTTTTAAAAGAATCCTTTATTTGGCAACAAATATCTTCTATATATGAAGTGATTGTTTATTGTTGCTAATTGCTATTTTGGGGAATACAAAAGAAAAGGACTGTTCTGAAATTTTATTAAAGAAAGGATGGTATGTATGGATAATGTTAATATAGATAAGGTGTTTAAAGAGTATGGTTTAGAGGTGCAACTGGTAGAGCCTTATGTATATAAGGTATTGAACACGGAGAAAGAAATTAGCGTAGAAGAGTTACAAGATTCATTAGTAAGCAGTATATTAATAACTTCAGACCATACAGGTTATAAAAAGTTAAGTATAGGAGGATATTATACACTAGCATGTGTTTATTATATAATAATAGATAAGAAAAATAAGAAATTAGGTCATAAGTACAATAACAAAGCAAATGAGGAGTTTGGAGAAGCAATATATGATTCGTATGAGTATGATTGTAAAGGAGAATATACTATAGATACCATATACGCAAAAGGAGAAATATAAAGTCATGGAATTAAGTAGGTCAGAAATGAAAAAGAAGGTTAATCCAATTACACATGCTTTTAACAGGGAGTCGTATTTTACAAGAATAGGATTTAAGATAGATAATAAATTAGTAAAAGTAACAACAAAAATAGATACAGGAGCAACATATACCGTAATTGGTTTGGGTGGGGATGAACTGGAAGATTTTAAGAATAATATAATGAAAAGCAGCATGAGAGGAATAGCATATGATGCATCAGGAACAGAATTAAAATTGTTTGGATATATCGTAGAAAATTTCAGACTTACAGATGAAATCACTTTAGACAAAATCAAACTGTTCTTTTCAGAGGATATAGGCAGCAAAGCGTTATTGGGAATGGACATATTAAGTTTATTTGATTTTCAATATTTAAAGGAAAAACGGCAGAATTATGGAACATT
>CAMWMM010000212.1 GCA_947175285.1 uncultured Lachnospiraceae bacterium | reverse complement strand
CTGTTTTCCAGCACTTATAAAATAAACGAAAAAAGAAAGCGGATTACTGAAGTCTAAAAAGCAATCCCTCGAAAAATCGAATTAGTGTGCCTAAAAAACCGTTTTGGAATCAGCAGCTATTCGTGTCTGTTTGACTATTATCCCAACTATGACCTGTTTATGCCGGATCTTACTGGTCTGGATTCCAACTTAATATCAAAAAACAATACCGATCATGATGGCTGGACAACCATTCCAAAGGGGCTGGAGCATGAAATTCCTTGGGATATATAATATTTTCCTTGTCCATTATTCCAATATGTGAAAGGTGATCATATGACTAATAATGTTTCAAAAACACAGATCCAGACTGCAAGACAAACCGATTTATATGCATTTCTCTCAAAAAACCATAACCATAGCTTCTCCCATGAGGGCAACAGTCTCCGCCTAAAAGATAACCATAGTATTTCCATAAAAAAAGATACTGCGGTTATAAAGATTTCGCAAATGATGAAACTGGTAATTCCCTAGACTTTTTAACAAAATATATGGGCTACACAATCGTTGATGCCGTACAGGCATTGGCAGGCGAAACCACAGATATTTACTCTGAAAAAATACAGCAGAACGGCGTAAAAAATATTCCGCCACAATTTCCTCCCCCTGTGGATGGAAACTATAAAAACCTCTTTGCATACCTTGCAAACCGTGGCATACCTACGGAAACAATCCAGATGCTGGTTTCTCAGAAAATATTGTATCAGGAAAAAACAAGAAACAATATTGTATTTATCAATATGGAAAGGGATTTTGCTGAGCTTCGCGGAACTTATACTTATGGGAAACCATTTCACGGCATTGTTCCAAACTGCCGATCTGATGGTTTTTGGTGGTTCAGGACTTCAAAAAATGCAGATAAAGCCTACATCTGCGAAGCTGCAATTGATGCCGTCAGCCTTTATCAGCTGCACAAAATACACGGAAACAATGAACCGGCTTATTATATCAGCATAGCCGGGGCAGGTAAACAAACCGCCATCAACCGAATCAAAAACTCTGCTTTAACTATAATACTTGCCGTCGATAATGATGAAGCTGGGCAGCAATGCCGAGACCGGAATTCTGATTTAGAATATATTCTACCAGAGCGAAAAGATTGGAACGAAGATTTGCAGACAAGGAAAATATAAGTAAAAAGAGACTGTTTTTTTCTTCACTTCCGTATATCAATTTTTATCATACATCCCTGTTGGAAATCAATATTATGATAAACAGTATGATTTATAATACTGAGTATTCATATATCTATACTATCGTATAGTTAACTATCAATACCACACAAAATAAAAGCCCTGACAGACATGATTTATTTATACCTGTCAGGGCTGTATTTATTTCTGGAATAAAATAGACAACATTCTCAAAATCTTCCACCGGAAAAGATATTCCCTCTACTGATTGCTAATTTCCTCGCTTTCCTTGGATCTGAAATACTTATACTGCAATTATAAAAATCGGCGAAATTTAAAACCTGTCCCAAAAGTATCGGCACAAGTTCATCGTGACCATATTCGTGATAAATTCTGTTTATCTTCACCACCCTTTCTTCAGGATCAATTAAAACCGTCACCTCCGCCACCATGACTACATTGTTTTCCTGTTCCGCACCATTGGGATCGACTTGTATGTACAAACTTCCACCAGTATACTCCATTATTTGAATTATCTCTTTTGCCTCAAGTTGATCATTACAAACCAGCCCCTCCTCAAGTTGTATTGGATTTTTCTTAATTCTCATTGGCCTCAAACTCTCTTCCATTGGCATACTGTATTCTTTTGTATAATCAAAATCCAACATAATACATTCACACTCCTTTCCTATTGATCTATGGGACGCTAACTGACTGTCACATTCCCTGTAATAATCATATCACACTGATTCTTATCATTTATTTTGCAAAAATACATTCCGTACTTATCCATTCAGACAAGTAGATTTCTGATTGCATCTGCTGTATCCTTATCCGTAAATTCTTCCAGACATGGACTGATTATGGGAAAGTTTTTCTTTTTAATGCCGGCAAGTTTCCGGATATCAACCCAATAGACGGGTCTTTCCCCTCTCTCATGCTGAAGCTTTTTGTATGCCCACACCATCCGTCTTGCCCAGTGCTGGGCATAGCTCTCCTTATATTGGCAAAGTATTTTCTGGCACAAAGGCATATTTTCCAGTCTGTGTGCAGGGAGTCCTGCAAATCTATTTATAAGTCTTTCCGATATACGCTCCGGTCTGCCTGTGGCGTTTATATTTCCGTAGTAGATATCCCGGGCAGCCTGTTCCACAATCGGAACCATCTCCCTGTCATACTTATCCCAATCCTCTGGACAGTCCTCTTTTTTAGGGCATCTGGCACTCTTCTCCTTAATAAGCTGCTCCCCTGTCAAAACTGGTCTTACCAGACTGTCTATGGATATTCCCAAAAAGAAAGCTATCTGGCATACTATGGAGAAATCAAAACGGTCACCTAACAGTGTCCTCTGGATCTGATGGTAACTGGCTATGTCAACCAAACCAATTTTGTCAAAATAATTCTGTATGTCACTGGCAAGCTGCTGCGTATTCCTCACCCTGCCCGTCGCTGACAGGTATTTTGTGCCTTCCATCCCAAAGTAAAGAATGGCACTTACTGGTATATCATTTTCCATATCCATATATGCATCAAAAACTTTCTCCATATATGTTGCAAATTCCAGCTCCAGATGGTTCTTGATTGGTTCAGCCTGCATATCCTGCAGAGCAGTCTCTGCAGGATTAAGAGTAAAGCACACCATCTGTTTGCCATTCTTCCGAGAACTGAAGATAATCAATGGTTGAAGTACTGTCCTTTGTGTGCAGGAGAGGACAGAGAACGGTATGGCGAAACGTACTGGCACAGGAGACACCAGATCCGGAACATGAATGTGTGCACAAGACACAAATGCAGGCTTAAAAGCTCAAAAGTCCCTGCAAAGAGCGAACTGTGCATCGCAAAAATCATGTTCCAAATGTAATATGGCATTTTTCTTCTGTTCGCTTCCAATAAATCTGGCATATTGCGGAAACATTGTATGTTTCAGTATCAGTTCTTCTATTGAATACATTCCTTTAACTACCTGCTCCATTTCTGGATTCAGATGACCGATAAATTCTTTGCTTGGATTGCAGTGCCTGTTATACAACAGGTCTTCAAGTGCCATTTTATTTGCAGTATACCCAGCATGGACAAAATATCTGCAAAACCAGCTGTAAACAAGTTCATCCGAATAGATGGATGGCATAAACCCTATCATACAGCAATTTCCTCCATAAAAAATCCATTATTCCGCAACAGCTCCACTGCATCCAAACCATCATTCCTTGCCTCGCCAATTATATTTGAAATTGCAGCATCTGACTCAATATCTATAAATTCCTCCCCGACATTTAATGTAGTGGACTTCACTGGAGCAGATGTCTGGTTTCCTTTTTTGACATTCACCTGAACAAAGTCCTGCACATTTTTAAATCTCTCCTGATATGCCAGTAAGATTGTTTCTTTTGAGAGATCCTCTTTTCCCGATAAAATAGCAATCTGCTGTGCTTCTATGATGATCGAGACCAGAATCGCAATAATCCCTCCTGTACACTCATAGAGCAGTTCTATCAGTTCTGGTGTGAGTTTGGATGGATGAGCCACATACTGATAGGAAAACAGCGTCTCACAGAACCGGATAAAATAATCATCACAAGGCAAAGCAGCGTAAGAAAGTCCCACACTTCTCCTTGCAAGCTGCATCTCCTGACTAAACAAAGATTCCGTTTCTGGCAGCCCCACCATACAAATTGATACTCCGCTTGAATTGATAAGCTGGGTCATGGATGCAACCAGATTGACACCACCTTTATTCCTACAAATATTCTGGCATTCATCTATAACAATCAGCAGAATATTGTTAAGCGCAATTTGTGACACCATCCCTATGATATTGTCTATTGATGCCCTGTACTTAGTCGCTGACTGCCTGTATTTCGTACCAATAGACATGTCTACCTGCGAAAGAATCTCCAACAGCAATCCTTTCACAGAGCAGTCATGTGGACACTGAGCATTGACACATGGAATAATCTGCGCATATGGACTATTTGTCGTTATGATTTGTTCTCCACCAGATAATGCGATACTCTTCGCCAATGCCGTACTCTTTCCTATTCCACTTGGACCAATGATAGAAAAACTGTCTGCACCGCCCAAAACCGAATTATAAGTTAGTCCCTGTATCCTCCTATGGTTTTGGTTTCCTTGTTTGATTGCCTCAACCGTCTGTTTCTTTTTGAGAGAATGCATCATCGCAAGATAGATTTTACTGTATATTTCATAACTCATCTGTGAAGGGACATAAATCTCCATAATATCATTCAATGCTATGATTCTCGTTGCAGTATCAGCATTACAGATTAGGAGATCATAAGGAGGGAATGACAGCATCGCTCCCTCCAGTTCTTTCCCCATCAGCATTTTAGGCATCTGCGTCACCAGATTTTCCATTATTCTCCACCTCCTCCACAAAATTTCTGTGCCTCTCCTTCTTCTCCCTCTGCTTTGTCTTCCGTATATCCTTTAAATTGACATCCTCACTCCGTTCCCTGCTGCCAACAATCCTTTCCACATGGGTTGCCAGATCAATCCTGCCCTGAAGATTGTTATGTACCGCATTACCCACAATGCCCCTTTGTGCCGACTGCATCTCTTTAATCTCCTCAAAATTCTTTCCAGAAAATCTTGATTCAATTAGATGGAACTCTATGAATTCCCCATCCTTCAGCAGATATACGGTATCTGCTGATTCAGGATTATATGCCGCAACAGCATCCCCGCCATTCAGATATTCTTCAGTAAAGTTTCTTTCTTCTGAATTGTATCTTAATCCAAAAACTATCAATCCTTTTCTTGTGAATCTCGCATTCACTCTTGGCAATAACGTCAAAATCAACTGCTTGGCGGATACAGTAATCAGGTTACACCCAAACTGGGTTTTTCCCCACTCAAAAATACAGTTTGGATGGGGCGCCACCTTCGCCTTTATCATCTCTTCAGTATAAGGATAATCCTCTAATATTCTTTGAGAGTTATGATATAGAATAGAGCGAATCACTACTTTCTCATAATCTTCCATCATCAGACAGGCACCTTTCCTATAATCTGGAGCAAGCCGCTTACCAGCATCTTTATCAACATACCCATGATCCATAAGGTATGGTTTTACTGATTCCTGTAATAACTGGAAGCTCTTTTCCACAATGCTTTTCAATTCCGGTCTCAAAGGCGGAAGATTCACTAATGTAATGCCAAGTTCGGTAATCTGTGAAAAAGTAGCAGACTTGTATTCGCTCCCCATATCAGACACGATTACTGATGGCATCTGGTTGGAATCCCACTGCTCCCTTTTGATAAGGATACCGAACTTCTTACACCACTCAACCTTGTCTGCTATTACATTGAGCATCAGATCTCTAAGAGAATAAGTACCACCTTCCCAAGTCAAGGCATAACCCATGACAAATCCATTGCTGTAGGAATCAGTGATGATTGTAAGTACTGGTCGCCCAACAAGATTCCCACTGCTGTCCACCAGATAAATATCGCATATTGTTGAATCTATCATGCCTGTTCCAACATTAGGAGCAAACTCCTGAACTCCATCACCCAACAAAGGTCTATAATTCCTTTGGTAGTCCTTTATTCCATTCTGTGAAATAATTGTATTCTGCTGCGTTTTATATTTGCTATGGAAATACCGAAATTGATTATAGGAAGGATAGGGAGGAAGAAGATTTCCTTCCCCATCACAGTACCTTTCCTTCAGCATATAGGTGTAAGCAGTCTTCAGACTGTTTTTATGCCTCGTAAAATAGAACTTATTCAAGGCCCACCTAATATTCTTTTCATCTTCTGTCAATTCTTTATCCACTCTTCCTCTTTTCTTTGACATCAAAGCAGTAATATTCTGAAATGTAAGGTATTGGCAGAGATAATTCCTCACTGTCTGCATACAGATTCCTTTTTCAACTGCAACCCTTTTAATCGCCTCTATACGGAGTCTATCATCACCTATAAAGGGAAGAACGCCTGCAATCACAGTAAACCTCTTATGGACCGTTTGATGCGTTTTAGGGGGCAAATCCTGTTCTCCCATTAGAATAGTTTCTGTTACTTCCAGCAATTCCTTTTCTGTGCAAACCTCATAACCATCAACCTCATCCAATCCATACCACCTCGGCATTGTTTTCTTAATACAGTCGATAAGAAGAATTTCATCCTCTTCCACAGCAAGAATTCTATATATCGTTCCCCCTCTGTTAATCAGTTGATTTTTCTCCATCAGCATCCTCCTTCTTATCTACAACAATTCCCCAATCTTCCACTCCTCTTCTCCGCCAAAAATTTCTCGAAGCATCAAGAAGTTTTGCAGTCATGGGTTTTGTTAAATGCTTACGATAGGCACACTCTCTTACCATCAAATCCCCATCTGCCTTTGTCGCCACGAAATCGGAGCAGTATTCCCCAATCTCCAATCCTTCAAGCAGCATTTGACACCTGAATTCCTTTACATTGGGATCTGCTTCTAATTTGTCTGCATACCTTGATTCTAAGACACTGTAGGTTCGTGCTACACCATCAGCACATTTGCTCATTGTCCTCTTTTCACATCTTGTTCCCCTGTAAGACTTTTTCTTCATCCTCTGCCATCCTTTCCCTGAAATAATTCGCCAAAAATTTCGCCAAAAATGTTTCAGATTCGCCAAAAACATAATTTTTAGCATTTTAAATGGTGTTTTTGGCGGTCAAAACCCTGTTTTTGGCATTCTTTTCGCCAAATTCAGAGTATCACAATTCGCCAAAAACGGGATTTTGCAAAAATACTATGTTATTGCAGAAGAAGTCTTCACTCTGTGCAGATTTTATTTTTCGCTGGGAGTACCATTTTCAACATCTGAAATTTTGACATCATCCCCCGAAAATTGCTCCGATATCTTACCTCATTTTTACCACCAAAAAACTTATATATGGTTGCTCCGCCGCCAATCCAAAGCCCATAAAAACAAAGCCAACGGCAGCAGTGCTTACCGTAGCCCTGCTGCCGTTAAATAAAACCTATCCACACCCCTGCTGCCGTTAAACAAAAAACATCCACACCCCTGCCGCCACACACTACCTTCCCCCGTCCCAATCCTGCCACCAAAATCCCAGAATCCCCCCATCCCCACAACGTCCATAACACGCCATAATCCCATCCACTCTTTTTTTATCTTTGTATATGCCCTTTTTATCTCCTAAAAAGCCCATATACCATCTGCATATGCACTCATCCCAGACCCTACATAAGTACTGCTGCCATAGAAGAGTATATAACAGTCCCTGTCCAATCCTTTTATATATTTTTCTCTTTTTTATAGTCTAAAAGGAACTACCCCCATATATCCCTATACTACCAGACACCATATACAAGCCCTCTATAACCGCATATTTTGCTCTGTAAGCACAATTACGGACATCCACTAAGAGAAATACCACCTTACCTATTATCCCCTTATACGCTCTTTTCCTGCATTTATAAGAGTAATTCTGCACCATCCCATATACCACCAACCATATATGCACTGCTGCCATATATAACGTCTCCCTCAGATATTCCTCTTCCAGTACACAGACCAAAAGCTCTCCATCCGAGCGAATACTCCACTACCCGGCAGCAGAGCATCCATTATTCCTGCTGCCCTTAAACAAACCAAAATCCCTCATATCAGGGATTAAAAAAGAGACAAAAGAACAAACAAAGAGAATACAATGCGCTACAATCGCACACATCCCTCTGTAAGCACAATTACGAATATTTCCTAAGAGAATACCATCTTCCCTATATATCTTCTTACACGCTCTTTTCCTGCATTTATAAGAGCAATTCTGCACCATCCTATATACCACCAACCATATATGTACTGCTGCCGTGTAT
>CAMWMM010000211.1 GCA_947175285.1 uncultured Lachnospiraceae bacterium | reverse complement strand
TTATAAAATGAATAATGATAATATAAATCCAATGAATAAACAATACAACATTCTTTTAATGAATTTAGTTAATGGTTAAAGGGGATAAATGCCGGATCATTGAAAATGGTTTTAAAGTAACATATGCTGAGATAGTAGCGATCAGTGGAAAGCTTGTTTTAATAAAGACTTAGAGTGGAAAGACACTAAGACTTCCTAAGCATAGGATTATATGATGTAATGAACGATTGATTTTATCGGAGGAAAACATGGAATCTATAAAATATTATGATATTGGTTTGAATCTATTTTGTAAACAGTTTCCTGAGCCGGAAAAAATAATTGAAGAAGCAAGGGATAGCAAAGTATGTTGTATTTTGACAGGAACAGATACTAAAGAGAATAAGAAAATAAATGATTTTGTAAAAACACACGATGTTTATGGTACTGCTGGAATACATCCTCATAATGCAGATCGTGCAAAACAAGATGACTTTCAGCTTATAGAGCATATCTTGTCGGAAAACGGTAAAATGGTTGCAGTAGGAGAATGCGGTTTAGATTACGATAGAATGTTTTCTACTAGAGAAAATCAGATAAGATGTTTGGAAAAGCATATTATTCTGGCAGAAAAACTAAACAAGCCATTATTTCTTCATGAGCGCAGTGCAGCAGATGAGTTTATAAAAAGATTTAAAAAGCATCCGGAAATTTGTAAAAAATCAGTAGTTCATTGTTTTACAGGGGACAAGGTAACGTTAGACAAATACCTTTCGATGGGATTTTCTATTGGTATTACAGGATGGATATGCGATGATCGGCGTGCGAAAGAACTACGTGATGCGGTACACATAATACCATTGGATCGGATTTTAGTGGAGACAGATGCACCTTATCTGACACCCAAAAATGTTCCTGGGTTGGACAGGACGAATGTACCACAGAATATTAAGTATGTTGTCAGAGATTTGGCGAAATACATGAAAGTGTCAGAAGATATATTGATTGACAATGCCAGGAAGAATACCGAAAGAATATTTCAGATAAATACTTGATTTTATCGGAGGGTGGGAAGAGCTTTAATGACAGCACAAGTTGGTGATCGGTTTATATATAAAGGAAATAATTATTCAATAGTTGCAATTAATAACCCTATACAGTTTAATCCGGCAGATTATGGGATAAAACCAGTTGCATGTTGTTCGGCATGTTGGAATGGATATTGGTGCGATTATCATATCTCTACAAAAGGAATTATGCTTCAAAATTTATATATAAATTCTGAGGATGATTATTATCCTGAAATAAACAATGTGAGTCCTGAGAAAAAGAATAAGAAATCTTTTAAGTATATGGGACATCATCTTTATAAAAATTTAAATATATTTATGGAGTACACTGGAAAAATTCTTATAGGGAAAGGTTTTATAAAAGAATATTATATACATATGGGATATCAGAGAGCATGGGCATATGAAGTTTTAGAAGAAATGATATTTGATAAGGGTAAACTCATTAAAACTGTTGACCATAGTGAAATGGCAAAAAAAATAAGAGAAGAATTAGAAAACAAGGAAGAAAAAATTCCAAAAACAAGTGATAATATATCAGCGTTTGTGCATGAAAGTTTTTCGTTAGAAATGAAAGATAAAGCATGGTGGATTGAATAAAAGTCTGATTTTAAAAACATAAATGTTGATAAAAAAGTTAATAAAAGTGATTTGGTAACTTTTTGACCAATTGCAAAGGCGGATAATAGATATACAAAGGCAGTTGATTTTAGCGATATTGATACTGAAGAAAAAGTAATGGAACTGGCGCAGAAGAAAGTTTTGATGCCACTATATTTAATGCCGTTGAGATTTAACGGGGAAGAATCTGCAAGCAACAGACTGTTTGTACCGCCTTTTGCTGTGGAACTGAAAGACAGATACGACGATATGGTAGAAAAACTATTAGTTGACGATAAGGTAAATGGCTATTCGTGCAGTCCTGAATATAAAGGGAAAAGCCGCATCCCGTCTAAAATTGAAATAACGGCGAAAAAAGATGGGAATCCTGTTTTTACGGAAACGATAAATATATGGTAACAGAAATGAATTTTGAAAAGATAGACAACCAAAGGCTACCTCAACGAAAGTGGTAGCTCTTTTCAATTTAAGAGTAGGCAGAACGGTTCGCTTTGTTGCATCGGATGATTTCCGCCCAAATAAAAAATTCCTGAAATTCGCATAACGCTGAATTCCAAGAACTTTCTCGGGTTGGGCTGTTATTAAACAGTCAACAGCTCGTAGGGGAATCGAACCCCTGTTTCCGCCGTGAGAGGGCGGCGTCTTAACCGCTTGACCAACGAGCCATATACTGGACACTTGCTTATTCTATTATAGATTCATACAAATTGCAAGTCTTTTTTGAAATTTTTCTTCTAAAACTTTTGCTTGCCCCTCTTTTTATCCGATGATACACTATATTTACTATTCTTATAATGATAAACAGTCATATGCCATTCCTCGTGGTATAAGAAATTTTGCCCGCGTCCTCAGCGGAAAACGCTTCGGAATGGAGGAAAAAATGAAAACCCTAACCAAAGGAAATCCCTTAAAGGTCATACTGTTTTTTGCCATACCGCTTTATATCGGTCAGTTATTTCAGCTTTGTTATAGTTTGATTGATACCCATATCATTGGGAGCGCAATGGGAGAAGCTTCCTTGGCAGCGGTTGGAGCGACTACGTCTTTAAGCGATATGCTGATTGAGTTTGTAAACGGTATCATCTGTGGATTCGGCATCATCATATCCACCTTTTTTGGCGCAAATGAAGAAAAGAAGATGAGAAGGGCAATCGGCGGGACATTATTTCTTGGCATAGTGTTTACGCTTCTTATCAGTGTGTTTTGTCCTATTTTTCTGCCGCAGATTCTTGAGGCTTTGCATGTATCGGATGAGCTTATGGCAGAAGCATCCGCTTATATAACGATTATTATTGCCGGATTGATTGCCACCACATTGTACAATATCTGTGCTGCTATTCTCCGGGCGATTGGAGACTCTTTTACGCCGCTATTGTTTCTTATCATTTCCAATGTGCTGAATATTTTCTTAGACTATTTTTTTGTTTTAAATTTGAAAAAAGGCGTTGAGGGAACCGCTGTCGCTACGGTAATTTCTCAGGCATTGTCGGCGCTTCTGTGTTTCCTTTATATGAGAAAGAAATATCCGCAGATTGTCCTGCATAAAGAGGAAGCGGTGCCGGATAAGGAAGTATACGGACAGCTTTTGCCAACAGGTCTTTCTATGGGATTCATGATTTCTTTCGTAACGCTTGGTTCGCTTGCTCTGCAGACGGGAATCAATACTTTGGGAACGAATATTATTGTAGCGCACACCGGGGCGAGGAAAGCGACTGCCATTTTCCTGATTCCGTTTTTTGTATTGGGTACGGCGCTTGCCACCTACTGCGGGCAGAATCTCGGCGCTGAGGAATATGCAAGGATAAAAAAGGGCATAAAAGATACCGTGCTGCTTTCTTTCGGCTGGTGTGTGATTGTACTTGCGGTAGTATTTACTCTTTCTGCGCCCATTATCCATTTAATTACGGCAAGCACAGAACCGGAAGTGCTTGATAATGCATCGCTGTATCTGAAAGTAAATGCGTCTTTTTATTTTCTGCCTGCCCTCATCTGTATTTTGCGAAACAGCATGCAGGGGTTCGGGGACAGCAGAACGCCGCTCATATCCAGTCTGATTGAACTGATGGGCAAAGTGATGATTGCCTTGTTCTTGGTGCCTTCCATCGGTTATATGGGAGTTATTGTATCAGAACCGATTGTCTGGGCATTTATGGTAATACCGTTACTTATCAGTATTTTGCGGAATCCAATTTTCAAAAGAAATATAAGTTGCTGACAAAAAGCTAATTTTTACTTGCATCTCTTGCTATTTGGTGCTACACTATAATAGTCTTAAATAATATTTACGATAAGAGTGGACTGGCAAGTCCACTTTTTTATGTAATAGGAAATCGTGCATGTGGTATGTAATAGGATTGGTATGTTAAAAGGGGTATTCAGATATTTCGATGGTCGGCTTGCACAAACTGCTCTCGCAGCTTTCCGGCTTCGTCAGATGGATTTTCTAAATATTCCGGAACAGCTGTGGAAACGAACGCAACCGCCCGCCATTCGCCATCCGGGCTCATTTACGGGCTTTTCAGGACATCCGTGTCCTGAAATTGCTAAGTTGCGAACGGAATATTAAGAAAATCACATATTCCTTCGCAGGACAACTACGAGAATAGTTTGTGTAGTCCGACCATCCCAATTTATGAAAGACACCCTTTTGCCGCTCCAATCCTATTAGAACACCCATACAGCAAGGGAGGAACCAGATGTCTAAAAGAGAGACTTATGAATCCAAAACGGAAACACTGCTAATACCAATCGTGGAACGCTTCGGCGTGGAAATTTATGATATCGAATATGTGAAAGAGGGCAGTGACTGGTACTTAAGGGCATATATTGATAAGCCGGACGGCGTCAATATTAATGATTGTGAGAATGTAAGCCGTGCCTTATCGGATGAACTGGATAAGGAGGATTTTATACAGGATGCGTATATTCTGGAAGTGAGCAGTCCGGGGCTTGGCAGGGCATTAAAGAAAGATAAGCATCTTCAAAAGAGTTTAGGAGAAGAGGTGGAAATCAAGACATACAAACCGATTGACAAGCAAAAGGAGTTTCATGGCATTTTGAAATCTTTTGATGCGGACAGCATTACCATTACTATGGAAAATGAAGAAAAAAAATTTTTACGAACAGAAATAGCGCTTATCAGGCTGGCGCTTAATTTATAAGAAAAATTAAGGTGTTAAAAGGTACTTGCATAATTGTATATCAACAGATTGCACAAATCGTCCTCGCAGCTTTCCGGCTTCGTCAGATGGATTTTCTAAATATTCCGCAATAGCTGTGGAAACGAACGCAACCGCCCGTTATTCGCCATCCGGGCTTGACCTTCACAGGACAGCCTTGAGAACAGTTTGTGCAATCTGCTGATATCATTTTATCGAAGCACTTTTTGACACATGAATCTAAGAAAACATAAAGGAGGATACTGGAAAAATGAATAAGGAATTAATGGAAGCATTGGATATGCTGGAAAAGGAGAAAGAAATCAGCAAGGAGACATTGTTTGATGCGATTGAAAATTCTTTGCTTACAGCATGCAAGAACCATTTTGGCAAGGCGGATAATATTAAAGTAGAAATTGACAGAGAGACATGCGACTTTTTATGCTATGCGGAAAAAGAAGTAGTTGAAGAAGTGGAAGACGACTGCATGCAGATTTCATTAGATGACGCGCAGGCGATTTCCGCTAAGGCAAAACTTGGAGATATGCTTCATGTTGAAATTAAGTCCAAGGAATTTGGCCGTATTGCAACACAGAACGCAAAGAACGTCATTTTGCAGAAAATCCGTGAAGAGGAAAGAAGCGTTATTTATAACCAGTATTATGAAAAAGAAAAAGACGTCGTAACCGGCATTGTACAGCGTTATGTAGGAAGAAACATTTCCATTAACCTCGGAAAGACAGACGCTGTTTTAAATGAGAGCGAGCAGGTACGCGGTGAAAACTTTAAACCGACGGAAAGAATTAAGGTATATATTCTGGAAGTGAAGAATACACCAAAAGGACCGAGGATTTTAGTCAGCCGTACACATCCGGAACTGGTAAAAAGATTATTTGAAACAGAAGTAACGGAAATCAAAGACGGTACGGTAGAGATTATGAGCATTGCCAGAGAAGCGGGCAGCAGGACGAAAATAGCAGTTCGTTCCAACAATCCGAATGTAGATGCTGTCGGCGCCTGTGTCGGTTTAAACGGCGCAAGGGTCAATTCGATTGTGGAGGAGCTCTGCGGTGAAAAAATTGATATTATCAACTGGGATGACAATCCGGGTAATCTGATTCAGAATGCTTTATCACCGGCAAAGATTGTTGCAGTTTTTGCAGACCCTGATGAGAAGACGGCGAAAGTTGTTGTTCCGGATTATCAATTATCGCTTGCTATCGGAAAAGAAGGACAGAACGCAAGACTGGCGGCAAGACTGACAGGATATAAGATTGATATTAAGAGCGAGACGCAGGCAAAAGATGCACCGGGATTCCGCTATGAAGACTATGAGTATGATGAAGATGACTACGATGAGGAAGACTATGGCGAAGAGGGATACGATGCAGAATATGAAGAAGAGTATGTAGAAGAAGCAAGCGGCGAGGAAGAAAACTTTGAAGAATAAAAAGATTCCGATGCGGCAGTGTGTAGGCTGCAAGGAAATGAAAAATAAGAGGGAAATGATGCGTGTCTTAAAGACCGCAGAGGGCCCCATCGTGATAGATACGACCGGTAGGAAGAACGGCAGGGGAGCATACCTTTGCATGACAAAAGAATGTCTGGTCAAAGCAAGGAAAAATAAAGGACTGGAGCGTTCTTTCAAGATGAGTATTCCGGATGAGGTATATGAAAAGCTGGAAAAGGAGTTTGATGCGGATGTGCAAAGTAAGTAAGCCGGAAGCAGCCAAAATCTTATCCATGCTTGGTCTGGCAGCCCGCTCCAGGAATATTGTCAGCGGAGGATTTGCAACGGAGAATGCAGTAAAGTCAGGGAAAGCATATTTGGTGATTGTATCAGAGGATGCTTCCGATAATACGAAAAAGAAGTTTCGGAATATGTGCGAATTTTATGAAGTGCCTTTTTATCAGTTCGGAGAAAAGGAAAACCTTGGGCATTCTATAGGAAAACAGGAAAGAACATCCCTGGCGCTTACCAATGCCGGATTTGCAGATTCCATACAGAAACAGTTGGAAGATTTCATCATGAGACGGAGGTAGTGAGCATGGCAAAAATGAAAGTGCATGAGCTTGCAAAAGAGTTAGAAAAGCAGAGCAAAGAAATTGTGGCTTTTTTGCAGGATAAAGGATATGAAGTAAAGGCGGCTCAAAGTTCCATAGAAGACGATGCGATTGCATTGGTGCGTGAAAAGTTTGGAAACAGCCAGCCTGAGAAATCTGTGAAAGAAGCGGATGCAGTAAAAGCGGATGGTACTGTAAAAGCAGATAATACCGCAAAAGCAGAAAAGGCGGACAATGAGGCAAAGCCGGAAGCTGCGGAAAATAAGCAGGCTGCGCCGGAGGCAAAGAAAAAGAAGAAAATTATTTTCGTAAGTAACCCGCATAATTCCAAGATGCCCGGGAACAGACCGCCGCAGCAAAATACGGATAAAAGACCTGCAAATGCGAACAGGAACGCATCATCCGGACAGGCGCCGCATAAGCTGATAAGACCGACGCAGAAGCCGATTCCGGTAACGGCGGAGCCTTATGACGTCAGACAGAAGCAGCAGCAGGAGAAACGTCTGGAGCGTAAGCAGCAGGAAAAACAGGAAAACAGGGAAAAAGAAAATGTCCAGAGCAAACAAAGCGCACAGGAAAAGCAATACAATAATCATGAAGATAGAAGAACTGAGGGACAAAGCAGGCAGAATTATAGCGGCTCTCAGGGAAATAACCGCCCTGCCGCACCGTCTGTCGGCGGCGGTCGGAATTTTAACAATAGTGAGCGTCCTCAGAGAGGCAATGACAGGTCGGACAATCGATTTAAAAAGGGTGGAAATAACAAGGACTTTATGCCGGAGAGTCCCATCAAGGACACGGAGAAGCATAGGGATGAAGAGAAGCGCAGGATTGGGCAGGAGAAAGATAAGCGCTCTAAAAAGGATTTAATTTACGAAGAGGATGAAATTAACGTAAAGAATCGCAATAAAGCCGGACGCTTTATTAAACCTGAGAAAAAGCCTGAGGCGGTTGTGGAAGAACAGATTAAAGTTATTACGATTCCGGATTCTTTGACAATTAAGGAACTGGCGGATAAGATGAAAATCCAGCCATCCGTTATTATCAAGAAGCTTTTCATGCAGGGACAGATTGTGACGGTGAATTCCGAGATAAGCTTTGAAGATGCGGAAAATATTGCCATCGAATTTGAA
>CAMWMM010000210.1 GCA_947175285.1 uncultured Lachnospiraceae bacterium | reverse complement strand
CAGAGAGAGTGTAGTGGCAACAAAAGGAGACCGGAATTTTATCCCGGTCTGTCATGAAGCCGGCGAGGAATATCACCATGAGGCAATCAGCCCTATTATTTGTGAAGGGGATGTGATTGGCGCCGTCATTCTGCTTGAAATGGATAATAAGTCTAAGATGGGCGAAGTGGAGCAGAAACTCATTCAGTCTGCGGCAGGATTTCTTGGGCGGCAGATGGAACAATAAAAAGGTAAAAAGAACTTCTATGATGGTAGAGAACACCATCTTAGAAGTTCTAAGTTTTACCTGACAGAAACACCCTAAAAGGGTATTTCTGTCGATGTAGAATGTTAGATAAAGTAATCAATAGTATCCTCAGGGAGGAGACGGGTATCGGTGTTAAAAATGATAACGGCCTCCCGGGTATCATAAGGTCCCATTTCGTAGAAACCTTCAGTGGTACGGTTTAGACGTTCTATGGAAACCAGACGGTTTGCGCGCTTAGGTTGATTGTTTATAAAGGTGATACCCGGTTCGGAGTACTCTTCGCTGAGCTCAGGATCATCTTCCTCCTCATAATAGGGGTCGAAAATGTATAAATTGTCTCCTTCAATACCTGTCAGCAATACATAATGGGGTACTTCCAGAAACAAACGCAGTACAACAACACCGCCCTGCTGCAGGGCGCAGATAATTTTGCTTGTCTGGCTGATATGTACATTTTCTCCGGATAAAAACTCACAGGAAATAGGAAACTTCTTCATCCGTCCGAATTGGTTCATCCAATTTGCAAGAAACATCATAGCGGTGGCAGAAGTGCCGAGTTTTCCGACTTCGCCTTTTTCATTATAAGAATCCAGACAGTAGAGCATAATGTATTTAATAATATCGGGATAGATATCTTCTCTTTCAAAAAGATAGCGGACTGCATTCGTAAGCGTAACCGGACCACAGTCATATTCGCTGGATTGGTAATTGAGCAAATTCTTCATGTCGTATCTATGTTCCTTTCTCATACGTTCTTAACTATAAAATTAAATATATAATATATATAAAGTCACAAAAGTGATTGTAATATACAACGTATTAAATTTTTTGTCAAGAATATGTACTTTTTTATAAAAGGTTATTGACAATGGAAGTTTCTGGGAATATACTTTAACACAGTTCCTAGCTGAATACTAGGAAATGAGAGGAGAGGATTATTATGAAAAAGCGATTCAGTAAGATTATCAGCATGGCGCTTGTTGTTGCAATGCTGTTTGCAATGAGCGGATGCGGTTCGGCGAATGAGCAGGGAAATACATCCGTAAATGATGCGGCAGGTGCGCAGACAGACAATACGACTGCTTCTGCAACAGATAATGCAGGGAATACTTCATCCGGTGAAAGCAGTGATTCATCCGGCGGAAAAATTTTGAATATCGGTATTACGGATTCTTTGGGCGGGATTAATCCTTTGACGATTGACCAGACCTGGGTGAATAAGTACGCGGTCGGATTGGAATTCCTTCCCTTGGTGGATTTGGATGAGAACCTGAATTTCCAGCCTATGCTGGCGGATTCTATCACAACGGAAGATAATATGAATTTTATTGTTCATATTGATGAGAATGCAACATGGTCGGACGGCACGCCGGTTACGGCAGAGGATGTTGAATTTACATTTCGTCGTTTGGCGAGTCCTGTCATAGCGAACGCGACTTTGATGCTCTATGCTTTTGAGGGCGTAAATGATGATGGATTCGTAGAAGAGGGGGCAGACAGCGTAGAGGGTGTACAGATTCTGGACGAAAAGACAGTACAGTTTACGACAAAATACCCGATAGCCCTGACGACATTTGAGAATACTTATGCTTTTTATATTCATACATTGCCCAAACATGTATTAGAGGGCTACAGCGAGGTAGAGCTTTCTACTTTAGACTGGTTTAATCATCCTGACGTTATCAGCGGTCCATACAGTGTGACGGATTATGACGTTGACCATTATATTTCATATACAGCTAATGAAAATTACTGGAAGGGTGCGCCGAAGATTGATAAGTTAAACTTCCGGATTTTAGATTCCAGTCAGATTTATGCAGGACTGCAGTCCGGGGAAATTGACGTGACACATCATACTATGACTGCAATTCCGCAGGAGGATTATGAGAATATTGAGGCGCTGGATAATGTTGATGTTGTGTATGGTGCGCCGGTCACGAACCAGTCTGTTTTTATCCAGACGGCAAACATTCCGGATGTGAGAGTACGTCAGGCGCTTGTATATGCGATTGACAGAAATCAGATTCTTAATCAGTTAATGAAAGGGCATGGAGAAGTTGTGGATGGTTTCCTCTCTTCTGCCGGACCGTTCTATGATGAAACGATTACGCCGATTCCTTACGACCCGGAGAAAGCGAAAGAATTATTAGAAGAAGCCGGATGGGATGGATCTCAGACACTGCGTTTTTATGTCAATTCCGGTGACGGAACATTTGTTAATGCGGCACAGGTTATGGCAGCACAGTGGGCGGCAGTAGGAATCAAAGTGGAAATACAGACAGTTGACTTGGCAGCGTTAATGACGCTTGCAGGCACAATGGATTATGATTTCTTTGCAGTGCAGTATACTTATGCACCGGTTGATCCCTACCCGGATATTGCATGGCTGCTTGGCGGTGAAGGAAGCTGGACAGGATATGGCAATGATGAAATTAATGCAGCATTGGAGTCTACTCAGACAGCCGGCAGTATTGAAGAAATGAAAGATTTTTATTCTATCGTTGATAGAAAAGTACAGGAGGATGTACCTATGTTTTCCGCCTACATTATCAGCGCACAGGGGGCTGTCAGCAAAAGACTGACAGGAGTCAATGCGAATGTGTACGGATTCTTTACCAATGTGCAGGAATGGGATATCGCAGAGTAACTTGCATAATGCAGATGAAACTTGCATAATGCAGAAAGAACTTGCATTGCAGAAGAAACTTGCATGAAAGAAGCATGAATGATAATATAAATAGACAATAAGTGCAATACCACAGATGGAATCAGACCGTCTGTGGTATTTGTTGCAGTACAGCGCAGAGAAAACAGGAAAATAATCAGCGGGGAAAAATTATGTCACATTTGCTGGAAGTCAATGGACTTACAACGGTTTTTAAAGGAGATTACGGAACAAATACAAGCGTAGACCATATTCATTTTTATGTGGATAAGGGTGAGACTGTCTGCATTGTAGGAGAGTCTGGCTGCGGGAAAAGCGTTACGTCGCTTTCCATTATGGGGTTGTTATCCAGAGACGGAAAGGTAACGGACGGAACTGTTTTATTCGATGGACAGAATCTGTTTGAAATGACGGAAAAAGAATTAGATACAATCAGGGGAAATCAGATGACGATGATTTTTCAGGACCCGCTTACTTCTTTGAATCCTGTTTTTACGATAGGAAGCCAGATTACGGAAAGTATCAGAACACATATGGGGCTTTCCAGGGCTGAAGCGGAAAAAAGGGCGGAAATGCTGCTTGTAAGAGTCGGTATGCCGGATGCAAAGCGTACGATGAAAAAATTTCCGCATACACTTTCCGGCGGCATGCGGCAGAGAGCCATGATTGCTATGGCACTGTCCTGTAATCCAAGGCTTTTAATTGCGGATGAACCTACTACCGCATTGGACGTTACGATTCAGGCGCAGATTATGAAGCTGTTAAAAGAATTACAGCAGGAAAACGGAATGGCGGTTATTTTCATTACGCATGATATTGGGCTGGTTGCCCGTATGGCAGACAGAGTGATTGTTATGTATGCAGGGCAGTTGATTGAAGAGGCTCCGGTCAAAGAATTATTCCAAAATCCGCGGCATCCTTATACAAAGGCATTGCTTGCTTCCGTACCGACGATACGGGATGGTGAAGACAGACAGCTTGTTTCCATACCGGGAATTGTGCCGGAGAACTATGATGATATTACAGGATGCCGTTTTGCGAAGAGGTGTCAGTACTACCACGCGGAATGCGATAAGAAGCAGGAAGATTATGAAGTTGCCCCCGGACATACTGTTAAGTGTACAAGGCAAGCAAGCTTGCCTAGCGAACAAGTTCGCCTGACAGAATCGTCGAGGACGATTCTGTAGAGGAGGGTGTATTATGAGTACGGAACAGACACCTTTAATTCAAGTAAAAGAGATGAAAAAATATTATCCCATTAAAGGGGGAATTATCACACATACGACAGGATATGTGAAGGCGGTGGACGGCGTCACTTTTTCCATTATGAAAGGAGAAACACTGGGGCTTGTAGGAGAATCGGGATGCGGTAAATCTACCATCGGCAGGCAGCTTGTCGGTTTGGAGAAACCGACGGACGGCGCGGTCTATTATAAAGGCAGAAATCTGGCAGATATGGATAAGAAGGAAATGCGGCAGATTCGTACCGGATTGCAAATGGTATTTCAGGATCCGTATTCTTCTTTAAATCCCAGAAAACATATCTATGAAATTCTGGCGCAGCCAATGCTGTATCATAAAGTATCTTCAAAGGATACGGTAGAAAAAGATATTTTGAAAATTTTTGACATGGTCGGTCTGCCAAGAAATGCGCTGGGCAGATACCCGCATGAGTTTTCAGGAGGACAGAGACAGAGAATCGGCATTGCAAAAGCACTTTCCTTAAATCCGGAGTTTATTGTCTGTGATGAACCGGTCAGCGCATTGGACGTTTCCATACAGGCGCAGATTTTGAATTTATTAAAGAGTCTGCAAAAAGAACTGGATTTGACGCTCCTTTTTGTAGGACATGGACTTGGTGCGGTAAATTATGTCAGTGACAGAATTGCCGTGATGTATCTTGGCAAAATTGTAGAAATCGGCAAAGCGAAAGATGTGTTCCGCCATCCGGTGCATCCTTATACACAGGCGCTTCTGGATGCAGTACCGGTGCCTGATCCGGAGGAAAATAATAAGGAACACGGGCTTTTGCAGGGAGAGATTGGCAACAGTACGAATCCCCCTCCAGGGTGCAGATTTCATACCAGATGTCCATATGCGGCAGAGACCTGTGAAAAAGAAGAACCGAACATGCAGAAAGCGGCGGAAACACTTGGCATAGAACATTATGCGGCTTGTCCCCGGATTATGGATAAGTAGAAAGGAATGGTATGGGCAAATATATTATAAAAAGAATTTTAATTGCAATTCCGGTATTGATTGGTATTACGATTATTGATTATGCCATTATGTGCCTTGCCGGCAGTCCTTTGGAAATGCTGCAGGGACCGAGAGTGTCCGAGGGCGCTTTAGAGGTTAAGAAGATTGCATTAGGTCTGGATAAACCTTTCTACATACAGTATTTTGTATGGCTGGAGCAGCTTTTACACGGCAATCTCGGATATTCCATAAAGTCCTATCAGTCAGTCGCTTCTCTGATAGGAAGCCACTTAGGACCGACTTTGCTTCTTATGGGCGTATCTTTACTTATCAGTCTGTTGATTGCAATACCGGCTGGTATTTACAGCGCTGTTCATCAGTATGCCAAGGGAGACTATGCCGTTGTGACACTTTCTTTTTTGGGAAGCAGTGTACCTGGATTTTTTCTGTCGTTATTGTTAATTTATATTTTTACCGTCCGTCTTGGAATTTTACCGTCCAGCGGTATGATTACGCTGGGAACGGAGGGAGGCGCCGGAGATGTGGCAAAGCATATGGTGATGCCAGTGATTGTGCTTGCAGCCTCTATGGCGGGCAGTAATATCCGCTATATCAGAAGTGCGGTATTGGAGATTTTACAGCAGGATTATTTAAGAACGGCACGGGCAAAAGGTATCGGAAGATTTAAAGTTATTTATAAACATGCGCTCAGAAATGCATTAGTACCGATTGTAACGGTAATCGGTATGGAAATACCCGTACTTTTCGGAGGTGCGATTATTATTGAACAGGTTTTTTCATGGCCGGGGCTGGGACTTATGACAATGAGCGCTATCAGTAACAGGGATTATCCCGTTATTATGGGGGTGTGCCTGCTTTCAGCAGTTGTTGTTTTGATTGGAAATTTAGTAACAGATATCCTTTATGCGCTCGTAGACCCAACCATTCAATTACAATAGTTCCCTCATATTATAAAAAGATAATGGAGAATGATAATGGAATCACAGGCGATGGAAAATGATAAAATTACAACCGAAAGTTATTTGCAGACAGTCTTAAGAAGATTTAAAAGGCATCATCTGGCTGCATTTAGTCTCGTAATTCTGGCAGTTTTATGCGGTGCGGCAGTTTTGGCGCCTATTATTGCCCCATATGACCCGAATGCCCTGGTAGGTACATTCAGCGGTGCGCCGTGCCGGGAATTTATACTCGGAACAGACCAGATAGGCAGGGATGTACTCAGCAGGCTGCTCTATGCAACAAGGATTTCTTTACTGGTTGGCGTTATGGCTACTTTGATATCTACGGCAGTGGGTGTCGTTCTGGGACTGTTGGCAGGATATTTCGGCGGAGTTGTGGATATGATTATCATGCGTTTTACGGATATGGTCATGTCGTTCCCATACATTTTGCTGGTGCTGGTTGCCGCATCTATTTTTAAACCCGGACTCTGGAATATTATCCTGATTCTCGGATTTGTGGACTGGCCCGGAATTGCCAGACTGGTGAGAGGCAATGTACTTTCTTTACGGGAAACAAACTTTGTGAAAGGAAATATTGTAGCGGGCATGCCGCTTGGTCATATTTTATTTTCCGAGATATTACCGAATACGGTAGCGCCTATTTTAGTCTATGCAACTTCCGTTCTTGCTATTTCCATATTGGATGAGGCAGCGTTAAGCTTTCTTGGCATGGGCGTACAGCCGCCGACAGCAAGTCTCGGAAATATGTTAAACGGGGCGCAGTCTCTGACAGTACTGACAGACCAGCCATGGCTCTGGATTCCGCCGGGGTTGTTGATTGTTATACTCGTAATTGCGATTAATTTTGTAGGCGATGCTCTGCGGGATGCATTAGATCCTAATAGTGAAAAAAGGTAAGTGAAAATGGAAGAAAGATTGAAAAGCGAATTGAAAGAGGCATTTTTTTGGTTTCATAAACATCCGGAACTGTCTTATGAAGAATATAAAACAACGGAAAAGATACGGGAATTTTTAACAGAGCATGGCATTGAAATTCTGCCGTATGAATTGGAAACCGGTCTTGTGGCAATCATCCGCGGGGAAAAAGACGGAGCGGCACAGGCGCTTCGCTGTGATATTGACGGACTGCCGATAGAGGAAAGGGCGGAAGTTTCCTATCGCTCCGAAGAACCGGGGAAAATGCATGCCTGCGGACATGATATGCACATTACGGCGGGACTTGGCTGCGCTGTTTTATTACAGCAGAAAAAAAGTGAGTTAAAAGGAAACGTAAAAATCATTTTTCAGCCGGCAGAGGAAACTTCTCTTGGCGCATTGAAAATTCTGGAGACGGATGTTATGGAGGACGTGGAGCGTGTTTGGGGATTTCATGCAGACCCGACGAATGCGGCAGGTACGATTGGTATTCGAGAGGGTTATGTAGCGGCTGCGGTAGACAGGTTTATGATTACGGTAAAAGGCACAGGCTGCCATGGCGCGCATCCGGATGACGGAATCGACCCGATTGTAACATCGGCGGCAATCATTCAGGCATTGCAGTCTATTGTCAGCCGAAATATCAATGCGTTTCATCCCTCATTGCTTAGTGTGACAAGAATCAGCGCAGGAACGACATATAATGTTATCCCTGCCGAAGCGGTAATGGAAGGCACTGTCCGTACGATGGAGAAAGAAGACAGAGCCCTTTATGAGAAAAGAGTGCGGGAAATAGCAAAACAGACAGCAAAGGCATATGGCGCGGAAGCGGAGATAACATGGATTGCAGGGTCGCCGGCAGTTTATAATCATCAGGGTATAGCGGATATTGTGGAGAAAGAAGCGAAAGAGAGCGGCTTTCTGACAGTAAAGGAAGAAAGTTCCATGGGCGGAGATGATTTCTCTTTTTATGAAGAAAATATACCGGGCTGCTATATCAAAATCGGAACCGGAATCGGACACCCGATTCATCATC
>CAMWMM010000209.1 GCA_947175285.1 uncultured Lachnospiraceae bacterium | reverse complement strand
ACTTCCTCCTTGTCTGTCTTTTGCTCAAAATAATATCTGCACAAATCTTATTATATCGTGTATTTCTTTTTTTGACTACCCTTAATATGCTCAAATTATCGTCCGAAATGACCATTTTATATAATTACGCCTGTCAATATTCATAAAGCACGCGAATATTTCCGCTTTCCAGCTCTTTGCAGTAACATACGCTTCTGCCCCGCTCATATCCGTCCCGCCAGCCGATGCTGTACTCCGTGCTGTAAGTCAAATCTGTCACTGTAAAAAACAACTTCCCGTTAAGATATTCAATATCACTGATTTTCTGTACGCGGGAACCGTCCACATATAGTTCTATAGAAAGTTCTTCGCATTCTTCCTCTGTTAAAAGCATATAACAGGTGCCTGTAGTATCCGGATAAAATAATATGGAACCTGTCGGATTATGCATAAAAGGCTTATCATACGCAACATATTCCGGAATAACGATATCCTGAGGCACATCTCCAAACAGGCTTACAGCCGAACATTGATCCAGCCCGCTTTCGTTGTAATAAACGGCCCTGCTTTTCCCGTCATCATACAGATAAAAACGATAATCGTAAGAAAATGTTTCCGCCTTGCAATCGCTTCCGTCCTTTTTCATGCTGTAAATCGGCCCGCCCGAATACATATGTGCATTCCCGTTATAGGAACCTGCCGCAAAATACAATTCATCTCCTAATATCTCAAAATAAGGAATATCTATCGCATCCTGACATAAGAGTTCATCCGCGTATTCTATATATTCTTCACGTGTAATGGTCTTCAGCGGATTGATGTTGCCCTCATAGTCTACAGAATAAAGCGTCAAATCGCTCTCCTCTGTCTCATCATTTTTCTGATAGCCATAATAAAAGACTTCTTCCTCTGTTGCGTCCAGATAATATACATTGGTATCTACAAGAATATGTTCCTGTCCGGTCTTTGTATCGATATACGCAAGTCCGCCTCTAGCGGTTTTGCATATCACTTTGCTGTCTTTGACAGCATACACCTCTCCGGAATAAACCCCGTCTTTTGAGAAAGCATACTCTATCACATCACTGCCATCCAACGCACAGGAATAAACGATAATTTCATTATACTCTTCTGTGACCGTGTATTTCTGGGAATAAATCCGCCCGTCTGCAATAAACATACTTCCATAGCCGAAATCCGCTCCCACTTGTACGATGCTTCCGTCAGACTCCATGCACATGAGTTCTTTTTCAGTGTCCGCAATCGCGTCAAATTCGCTCCACAGTCCGCCCTCTTCCATGTCTTCATCCGAATACTGCCTGAAATAAATTTTTCCATCCCAAGCGGCATACAGCTTATTTTCCATTGGCGGAAGATTCGATAAATCGTAGGATATGGGGCTGACGCCATATTTCTCCACATCGGTTAATTCTGCCGGAGCCTCTACTGTCTGAGTCTCTTCTGCCGGAGGCTCTTCCGTTTCCTGCACCGTAGTTTCAGGCGACAGGATTTCCGAATCCTCCTGTGTCGCTGTCACAGGTCCGCGGTCTGCCCCGCAGCCTGCTAACAGCAGAACAGCCAGTATTACACTGATTATATATCTGTATATTTTCATAACCTTCTCCTCATTAATCACCGCCATATTCATAAAGCAGACGAATCTCTCCGCTCTCTAAATCCTTACAGTAACATCTGCTTTTTCCGTCCTCATAACCATATCCCCACTGGGACGAGTTTAATTCTTCCCGATTTATCAAATCTGTCACCGTAAAAAACAGCCGTCCTTCCAGATACTCAATCTGGTTAATCTGTTGTTTCTTCATGCTGCTGTCGTCATATGTGGTTTGAATTTCAAGTTCTTCGCATTCTTTAGTGGTAAGAAGCACATAACATATCCCCGAAGTGTCCGGATAAAACAGAATAGAATCCTTGTGGTTCTGAGAAACGTACACCCGTGGCTCATCGTAGGGTCTATCCGCTTCATAGGGAACGACATCCTCCTGCACTTCCCCTAACAAAAGAATCCGGCGCATCCGCTCATTTCCTACTGCGATACCTTCCGCTTCTTTGCCCGATGCAAAATACAGCACTCTGTTTTCTCCGTCATCATACAGGTAAAAATACCGGCTATAGGAATCTGACACCAGCATTTGACAGTTACTTCCGTCTTTTTTCATGCCGTAGATCGTTCCTCCCGTCCACCCATGCCCCGTTCCGTTAGTTGTTCCTACTAAAACATACAAATCATCTCCTAATATCTGAAAAGAAGAAATGTAAAGCGGCGAAGTCCACAAGTGCATTCCATCAAACCAGCAGTCTACATAATTCTCATACTCTTGCACGGTAAACACCGCCAGATCCTTCGTATTTCCCTGATAATCCATAGAATACAGAACTAAATCGTACTCATCTGCCTCTTCACTCCACACGAGCTTAGAGAAAAAAATCTCATCCTCTGTTGCGTCCAGATATCCTTCATGATAGGAATCAAACTCCTCAACCAGAATATGCTCCTGCCCATCTTTCGCATCAATCCAAGAAATCCCGTCATCATATCCAATACTACAGATAATCCTGTCGCCTCTCACAGCAAACACCTCATGGGATACATACTCTATCACGTCACTTCCGTCCAACCCGCAGGAATAGACCACCGAAACTTCTTTCTCCCCCTCTTTCTTCCACTTATGAGAATAAATTCTGCCCTCGACGATATACATCTCATCACAACCATAATCCACTCCCACCTGTGTCACACTTCCGTCGTTTTCCATGCACATAAGTTCTTTCTCGGTATCTGCCGCCGGACCGCCAAGCCAGCCGTCATCCACATCCTCGTCAGAATACTGCCGAAAGTAAATTTTCCCTTCCCACTCGGCATAGAACTCATTCTTCATGGCAGGAAGCTGTGTCAGATCATAGATTATGGGTGCGCAATCATATTGCACTACATCCGTTTCCGGCAGCGTGCTCTCAGGCGACAGGATTTCCGAATCGTCCTGTGTTGCTGTCACAGCCCCGCGGTCTGCCCCACAGCCTGCTAACAGCAGAACAGCCAGTATTACACCGGCTGTATTTCTGCATATTTTCATAATACTTTTCCTTTTCAAAAACATCGTTATACCTTTTCTATGCCAATGACTACTTTCTCTCCATTGACATTCCATTCTTTCGAGACAGGCAATGCTTCATTTTCCACGATATTCTCTGCAAGTACCTTGCCGGCAATCATCTCTTCATTCTTCCGTACGATACCCGCAATTTTCTCATTTTCGCAGACAGCTACTTTAATATGATCCATTACCTCGAAGTCCGCATCTTTACGCATCGTCTGAATTTTACTGATGACTTCGTATACAAATCCCTCTTCAATCAGTTCGTCTGATAAATTGGTGTCAAGCACAACAGTCATATTATTATCCGCCTCGGATACATAACCGTCTTTTTGTGCCATCTCAATCAACAGGTCATCTTTCTCCAGAACAACTTCCGTACCGTCTACGTCAAATTTCAGTGCGCCGTTCGTATTCAACTCGTCCATTGCCTGATTGCCGTCCAAGGCGCCAAGAACTTTCTGAATGCCGCCAAGCTGCTTTCCGTATTTCGGTCCCACGGTACGAAGCTGCGGTTTAAAGCTGTAGCTTGTAAACTCTCTGACATCATCCGTAAACTTGATTTCCTTTACATTCAGCTCATCTTTGATGATTTCCTGATAAAACTCACCAAGCGCATTTTCAGCTTTCACAAACATCGTTCCGATTGGCTGACGGTTCTTGATATTAGCTGCGTTACGAGCCGCACGTCCCATCACAACTATTTTTAAAACTTCCTCCATATCTTCTTCCAGTTTCGTATCAATCATCTTTTCATCCGAAACAGGGAAGTCGCACAGATGAATACTCTCCGGTGCATTCGCATCAATACTTTTTACCAGATTCAAATAGATTTCCTCTGTCATGAAAGGAATCATAGGCGCCGCACATTTAGAGATTGTCACAAGCGCTGTATAGAGTGTCATATAAGCGTTTATCTTATCCTGCTCCATTCCTTTTGCCCAGAAACGCTCACGGCTTCTTCTGACATACCAGTTACTCATTTCATCGACAAAGTTATCAAGGACTCTTGCCGCCTCCGGAATCTTGTATTCATTTAAGTTATTATCCACTTCCTTAATAGCGGTGTTAAACTTGGATAAGAGCCATTTATCCATAACCGGAAGTTTATCGTAATCCAGTGTGTACTTTGTTGCATCGAAATTATCAATATTCGCATACAGTACAAAGAATGCATATGTGTTCCATAAAGTTCCTAAGAATTTACGCTGTCCTTCCTGTACTGCCTTGCCGTGGAATCTGTTAGGCAGCCATGGAGCCGAATTGATATAGAAGTACCAGCGAATCGCATCTGCTCCGTACGTTTCCAAAGCTTCAAACGGGTCAACGGCATTGCCTTTGGATTTTGCCATTTTCTGACCGTTTTCATCCTGTACATGACCAAGCACGATAACATTTTCAAACGGCGCTTTATTAAATAAAAGCGTAGATTCCGCCATCAGTGAATAGAACCATCCACGTGTCTGGTCTACTGCTTCGGAAATAAACTGCGCCGGGAACTGCTGCTCAAACAGGTCTTTGTTTTCAAACGGATAATGATGCTGTGCAAACGGCATGGCGCCGGAGTCAAACCAGCAGTCGATTACTTCCGGTACGCGCTTCATTGTCTTACCGCACTTCGGACACGGAATTGTAATCTCATCAATATACGGTCTGTGAAGTTCTACCGACTGTGCATCCGGGTTGCCGCTCATCTTAGCAAGTTCCTCGCGTGAGCCGATTGACTCCTTATGCCCGCATTCACCGCAATCCCATACGTTAAGCGGCGTACCCCAGTAACGGTTTCTGGAAATACCCCAGTCCTGAATGTTTTCCAGCCAGTTGCCGAAACGTCCTTCACCAATGGATTCGGGAATCCAGTTGACGGTTTTGTTATTACGTACCAAATCATCCCGCACTGCCGTCATTTTGATAAACCATGACTCACGCGCATAGTAAATAAGCGGCGTATCGCATCGCCAGCAGAACGGATAATCATGCTCAAACTTAGGCGCATCGAATAATTTTCCTTCTTTATCCAAATCTTTCAAAATTTCCGGGTCGGCTTTCTTTACAAACATACCCGCATAAGCCGTCTCTTCGGTCATTTCACCTTTGCCGTTTACAAACTGCACAAACGGAAGGTCATACTTACGTCCTACCTGCGCGTCATCTTCACCGAATGCAGGCGCAATATGAACGATACCGGTACCGTCTGTCATTGTAACGTAATTATCACAGGTAACAAAATGACCTTTCTTATGCTGCTTTGCCGCCGCTTCTCCCGCACAGGCAAATAAGGGTTCATATTCCTTATATTCCAAATCGGTTCCTTTATAAGTTTTCAATACCGTATACGGCGCACTGTCTGCGTTATCGGAATCACCTTCCGCTTTCAGTTTGCCAAGTACACTGTCTAAAAGCGCCTCCGCCATATAATACGTATAGCCGTCCGCTGCCTTTACTTTTACATAAACTTCATCAGGATTGACACAAAGCGCCACATTAGACGGCAGCGTCCACGGCGTTGTTGTCCATGCCAAAAAATAAGCGTCTTCACCAACCACTTTGAAACGAACTACCGCAGAACGTTCCTTGACTGCTTTGTATCCCTGTGCTACCTCATGAGAAGAAAGCGGGGTTCCGCAGCGCGGACAATACGGTACAATCTTGAATCCTTTATATAATAAACCTTTATCCCAAATCTGCTTTAACGCCCACCACTCGGACTCGATAAAATCATCATGGTAAGTGACATACGGGTCATCCATATCCGCCCAGAATCCAACCGTGCCGGAAAAGTCTTCCCACATGCCTTTATATTTCCAGACAGATTCCTTACATTTATTGATAAAAGGATCCAGACCGTATTCTTCAATCTGCTCTTTTCCATCCAGACCAAGCAGCTTCTCTACTTCAAGTTCTACCGGAAGTCCATGGGTATCCCATCCTGCTTTACGCGGAACCATATAGCCTTTCATCGTACGGTATCTAGGAATCATATCCTTAATAACACGTGTCAGTACATGTCCGATATGCGGCTTGCCGTTTGCCGTCGGAGGACCGTCATAGAATGTGTATGTTTCACCCTCTTTTCGACTATCCATACTTTTCTTAAAAATATCATTCTCTTTCCAGAACTGACAGACCTCTTTCTCTCTGTCTACAAAATTTAAGCTGGTATCGACTTTCTGATACATGATATTCTCCTTTCTTTCCTTAAAAAAATAAAAACCCTATCCTGTAAAAGGACAAGGTTTCCTACTCTTGTTTTACCACCTGTTACAACGTACCAATCGGCTGTCTGCCTATTCTCTGCGAATATTGCCGTCCGTCCATATATTGATACGGTTTCCTGTAACGGCGGAATGCCGTCGGTCCCTACTATTCTTTCGAAGTTCAGTCCGAAGCTCGGAAGTGATTTTCTCTAATCCCCTACTCGTACCGGTCTTGCACCGTCACCGGATCGCTGTGATTTTCAGAAATTAAATACTGTCTTCTTCAACGCTTTTTGCATTATTAATGTTCAACCTATTATAATATTTGAAAAATGCGGTTGTCAAGGATGTTTTTGACAACATCAGGACATTATTCCAAAATGCTACCATAAGTTGTTAAATTAGCATTTTTATATTCTTCTTTTATACGAAAACCATCTTTAATCGTATCTCCCCGCAGTTCCAGATACGGAAGCCGCCCCGGATATGTTAAGCCTGGAAAACAATAATATCCGGTATTGCAATTTTCTATCGGTGTATACATCGTTATGCCCTCCCATTCCAGCTCGTTACACTCACGGTATACATAATAGGAAGACCTTTTTAATGGTATCTTTTCAATAATTGTGATGGTCTGATATGTAAAACACATCAAGAGTATTCCCAGCATAACAGCTGCCGATTTTGAGTAAATCTTCTGAATCCCATCCTTACTCATTCCTAATACATGAATAATAAGCATACAAGGAACTAAAAACAACACAACACTTCCATATCTGCTATTCGGAGCTGTCATTAACCAATATATAAACTGAATCATTACTGTCATATTTACTACAATATCATAAGAAACATTTTTCCTAACTACCCTGACTATATTAATTCCAAGAAAAACAGGCAGCAGTGCAATATTTACAACAAGCATTATCTTAAGCCAAAGTTCTTTGACACTCCACCAAATCGGAAGCCATTCTGTAAAACTCATGTTACATGCTGCGCTGTAGTTTTCTATCCCATATATTCCTCGCGCCCGTGATGTAATTTCCTGTTTGTCAAAATTCAAGGAATATGGAAGCATTTTCCAGTCTACATCAAAAAAGCCCGTTATGGTTGCAGGATATAAAAAATAACCCGATATGACAAAATTTCTGAAACAGAACGGCAATAATATGAATATTCCCGTAAAAATCATAAGAATAATCGACTTATACCGTTTTTCTTTCAATAATTCTATCGCAGGTTTTATTACCAACAACATGATCATAGCAACCGAGACTTTAATCGTCAATGCATATAACGCTAATAAACATAATATCCCATAAGCTTCTGTCTGCTTATTATTTTCTTCGACATAATCACACCACTTACATAAAATATAAAGCAAAAACAATAATACAAAATTATCTGTTCCCGGTGAAGCTATCAGCCCTACATTCATAATATTGTATAAAAAAATCACTAATTTGAAACAGTCCGAACCTTTATGTTTTCCCTGCAGGCATGAACATGTTATCAAAGCATACAGTGTCACTAGCATGCATAAATACGCATTCATCACATGCATGGACTGGTCAATCAGAAATTCCCAACTATATAGTGCCTGCAAAGACATAAATGCACTATTATAAGCCAGACGATGATGCAGATTGCCAAGCCCTTTTATTATGCCGTATTCCTCAATCCATCTGATTGACTGGGCATGATATAAATCGGTATCTGCATGATAAGCTCTCTGACACGCAATCATCCAAAATAATACAAATACCATTAT
>CAMWMM010000208.1 GCA_947175285.1 uncultured Lachnospiraceae bacterium | reverse complement strand
GGTGTATATATCGACATCAAGATGAAAAACAAATAAGACCCCTACTAGGATGACCAAAAGTAAATTGCTTTGCAAAAATTGCTCTGCAATTAACTTTAAGTAAATTCCTTGCGGAATTTACTCGTGGGTCCGCTGTAGAAACAAGGAGGTAAAGGAATGAAGAAAGCTATTTTAGCGACAAAAGTCGGAATGACACAGATTTTCAACGAAGACGGCAGCTTAACACCTGTTACCGTGCTTCAGGCAGGACCGTGTACCGTAACACAGATTAAGACAGTGGAAAATGACGGTTACAGTGCAGGACCGGTTGGCTATGTAGACAAGAAAGAGAAGATTGTCAACAAAGATAAGAACGGAAAGAAAGAAGTAATTCACAGACATGGTGTGAATAAGGCGGAAAAAGGCCACTTTGATAAGGCAGGCGTTTCCTGTAAGAGATTTGTAAGAGAGTTAAAGCTTGATAATGCAGAAGAATATACGCTTGGAAGCGAAATCAAAGCAGATATCTTTGAAGCCGGCGACAGAATTGATGCAATGGCTATTTCCAAAGGTAAAGGCTTCCAGGGTGCGATTAAGAGATATGGTCAGCACAGAGGACCTATGACTCACGGTTCCAAATTCCATCGTCATCAGGGTTCCAACGGCGCTTGTTCTTCTCCCAGTAAAGTATTTAAAGGAAAAGGCATGCCGGGACATATGGGCTGCGTAAGAGTAACGGTTCAGAACCTTACGGTAGTAAGAGTAGATGCAGATAAGAATCTGATTCTTGTAAAAGGCGCAGTACCGGGACCTAAGAAAGCCTTAGTAACCATTAAAGAAACAACTAAGGTTGAGGCGAAATAAGACTAGGTCATAGATGAAAGGAGGACCATTCAGATGGCAAACGTATCTGTTTATAATATGGAAGGTAAAGAAGTCGGCAAGATGGAATTAAACGATGCGATTTTCGGTGCTAAAGTGAATGAACATTTAGTACACATGGCAGTCGTTCAGCATCTTGCAAATAAACGTCAGGGAACACAGAAAGCAAAGACACGTTCAGAAGTTTCCGGCGGTGGTAGAAAACCTTGGAGGCAGAAAGGAACCGGTCATGCAAGACAGGGTTCTATCAGAGCTCCACAGTGGAAAGGCGGCGGCGTTGTATTCGCTCCGGTTCCGAGAGATTATTCTTTTAAAATGAATAAGAAAGAAAAAAGAGCAGCTTTAAAGTCTGTATTGACGAGCAGAGTTCAGGAAAACAAACTGATTGTTGTAGAAGAACTGAAATTTGATGAAATCAAGACAAAGAATTTTAAGACTGTTATGGATAACCTGAAAGTAAGCAAAGCATTGGTTGTTTTGGGAGAGAAAAATGAAAACGCTGTTCTTTCAGCAAGAAATCTTCAGAAAATCAATACGGCATATGCTGACGCAATCAATGTATACGATATCATGAAAGGCGATACTCTGGTTCTTACCAAAGACGCCGTAGCGAAAATCGAGGAGGTGTATGCATAATGGCAGCAATCCAATATTATGATGTAATCCTCAAACCGGTTATTACAGAGAAAAGTATGGCAGGTATGAGCGAAAAGAAATATACTTTTCTGGTTCACCCGGAAGCAAACAAGACAATGATTAAAGAAGCTGTAGAGAAAATGTTCGAGGGAACAAAGGTAGCAAAAGTAAACACGATGAATCTTGACGGCAAGACCAAAAGACGTGGTATGGTATACGGCAAAACAGCCAAGACCAAGAAAGCTATCGTACAGTTGACAGAGGACAGCAAAGATATCGAAATCTTCGCAGGACTCTAAACCGAAATTGTCGGGATAATGTATGCAGTGAATATATACTGCGCAAAAATCAAGAAGAAAAGGAGATAAAATCATGGGAATTAAGACATATAACCCATATACACCTTCCAGACGTAATATGACCGGTTCTGATTTTTCCGAGATTACAAAGACAACACCTGAAAAGGCGCTTTGCACATCTTTAAAGAAAAATGCCGGACGTAACAATCAAGGTAAGATTACGGTCAGACACCATGGCGGTGGCAGCAGAAGACTGTATAGAAATATTGACTTTAAGAGAAATAAAGACGGAGTTGCAGCAACAGTAATCGGTATTGAATATGACCCGAACAGATCCGCAAATATAGCACTGATTTGTTATGAAGACGGACAGAAAGCTTATATTCTTGCACCGGAAGGTCTGACAGACGGCATGAAAGTCATGAACGGTCCGAATGCCGAAGTAAGAGTAGGTAACTGCTTACCGTTATCTGAGATTCCGGTAGGTACGGTAATTCATAATATCGAGTTATATCCGGGTAAAGGCGGACAGTTAGTTCGTTCCGCAGGCAACGGCGCACAGTTGATGGCAAAAGAAGGCAAATATGCAACTTTAAGACTGCCGTCAGGCGAAATGAGAATGGTTCCGATTGTCTGCCGTGCAACAATCGGTAATGTTGGTAATTCAGACCATAACCTGATTAAGATTGGTAAAGCAGGACGGAAACGTCACATGGGTATTCGTCCGACAGTCCGCGGTTCAGTTATGAACCCGAATGACCACCCGCATGGTGGTGGTGAAGGCAGGGCTCCGATTGGTCGTCCGGGTCCATGTACACCTTGGGGTAAACCGGCACTCGGCTTAAAGACGCGTAAGAAGAAAAAAGCATCTAACAAGCTGATTGTAAGAAGAAGAGACGGCAGAGCGATCAAATAAGGAGGAAGAGTCATGGCAAGATCACTGAAAAAAGGACCATTTGCAGATGCAAGCTTATTGAAAAAAGTAGATGCTATGAATGAATCAGGACAGAAACAGGTTATTAAGACCTGGTCCCGCCGGTCTACTATTTTCCCATCTTTCGTTGGACATACATTTGCTGTTCACGATGGCAGAAAGCATGTACCTGTATATGTTACGGAAGATATGGTTGGACATAAACTTGGTGAGTTTGTTGCAACCAGAACCTATAGAGGACATGATAAGGACGAAAGAAAGTCCAAAGTTCGCTAAATTGAAAGGAGGTTTTATCTATGGCTAAAGGACATAGATCCCAGATAAAAAGAGAGAGAAATGCGAACAAAGATACAAGACCTTCAGCAAAGTTATCTTATGCAAGAGTGTCTGTACAGAAAGCTTGTTTCGTATTAGATGCCATTAGAGGCAAGGATGTAACTACGGCATTAGCTATCCTGGAATATAATCCGAGATATGCATCCGGTATTATTAAGAAATTATTAGAGTCAGCAATCGCAAACGCTGAAAACAATAACGGAATGAATGCGGAGAACCTTTATATTGCAGAATGTTATGCAAATAAAGGACCTACCATGAAGAGAATCAGACCAAGAGCACAGGGCAGGGCTTACAGAATCGAAAAGAGAATGAGCCATATCACAATTGTTCTGGATGAGAGATAGGAATGATATAGGAAGGAGAAAAACATGGGACAGAAAGTTAATCCTCACGGCTTAAGGGTCGGCATAATTAAAGATTGGGATTCCAAGTGGTATGCTGATGCAGAGTTTTCTGACTTTTTAGTAGAAGATTACAACATCAGAAAATACTTAAAGGAAAAATTATACAGCGCTGGTGTTTCCAAGATTGAAATCGAAAGAGCATCAGACAGAGTAAAAGTAGTTATCTATACCGCAAAACCGGGTGTTGTTATCGGTAAGGGCGGTGCAGAAATCGAAGTTACCAAAAAACAGCTTTCCAAATTAACAAATAAGAAAGTATTGGTAGATATTAAGGAAATCAAGAGACCTGACAGAGATGCACAGCTTGTAGCAGAAAATATTGCACAGCAGCTTGAAAACCGTGTATCTTTCAGACGTGCTATGAAATCCTGCATGGGAAGAACGATGAAAGCAGGAGCGCTTGGTATCAAGACTGCATGTTCAGGACGTCTTGGCGGTGCAGATATGGCTCGTACAGAGTTTTACAGCGACGGCACAATTCCGCTTCAGACATTAAGAGCTGATATTGATTACGGTTTTGCGGAAGCTGATACAACTTATGGTAAAGTCGGCGTCAAAGTATGGATTTACAAAGGCGAGGTACTTCCTACTAAATCAAACAAGGAAGGGAGCGATAAATAATGTTAATGCCAAAAAGAGTAAAACGTCGTAAACAATTCCGTGGTTCCATGGCAGGAAAAGCTACCCGCGGTAATACAATCACATATGGCGAGTACGGTATTGTAGCAATGGAGCCGTGCTGGATTAAATCTAACCAGATTGAAGCAGCCCGTATTGCTATGACTCGTTATATCAAACGTGGTGGTAAAGTTTGGATTAAAATTTTCCCGGATAAACCGGTAACAGCAAAACCGGCAGAAACGAGAATGGGTTCCGGAAAAGGTACGTTGGAATACTGGGTAGCAGTTGTTAAGCCAGGACGCGTAATGTTTGAAATTGCAGGAGTATCTGAAGAAATTGCAAAAGAAGCATTACGTCTTGCAACACATAAGCTTCCATGTAAATGTAAAATCGTTTCTAAAGCAGACTTGGAAGGCGGTGTATCAAATGAAAACTAATAAGTATGTAGAAGATTTACGGCAAAAATCAGATGCAGAATTAGCACAGGAACTGGTAGATGCTAAAAAAGAACTTTTCAATTTGAGATTCCAGAACGCAACAAATCAGTTAGATAATACGGCAAGAATTAAAGAAGTGAGAAAGAACATTGCAAGGATTCAGACCGTAATCACGCAGAAAGCAAAAGCGGCAAATTGAAAGGAGAATGGGTCGTGGAAAGAAATTTAAGAAAAACCCGTACTGGTAAAGTAACCAGTAATAAAATGGATAAGACAATTGTTGTAGCGATTGAAGACCATGTGAAACATCCACTTTACGGTAAAATCGTAAAAAAGACTTATAAGTTGAAAGCGCATGACGAGAAAAATGAGTGCAGCATTGGCGATACCGTTAAAGTCATGGAGACAAGACCTTTATCAAAAGATAAAAGATGGAGACTTGTTGAGATTGTCGAAAAAGTGAAGTAGGAAGGAGAATTAGCATGATTCAACAGGAAAGCAGGCTTAAAGTAGCTGACAACACTGGTGCAAAAGAAATTTTATGTATCAGAGTTATGGGCGGCTCTACAAGAAGATATGCGCGCATTGGTGATATCATCGTTGCTACTGTTAAAGATGCAACACCAGGCGGCGTTGTAAAGAAAGGCGATGTTGTGAAAGCTGTCGTTGTTCGCAGTGTAAAAGGCGCTCGCCGTAAAGATGGTTCATATATCAGATTTGATGAGAATGCTGCTGTTATTATAAAAGACGATAAGACTCCGAGAGGAACCCGTATTTTTGGACCAGTAGCAAGAGAGCTTCGTGATAAACAGTTTATGAAAATTGTTTCACTGGCTCCGGAAGTATTATAGGAGGTGCCCGGTATGTCAATGTTAAAAATTAAAAAAGGCGATACGGTGAAAGTAATCGCGGGCAAAGATAAAGACAAAGAAGGCAAAGTTGTTTCCATAGACAAAAAAGCAGGCAGAATTGTCGTTGAGGGAATCAACAAAATTACAAAACATGAAAAACCGTCGGCAGCAAACCAGAACGGTGGTATTGTTCAGAAAGAAGCTCCGATTGATATTTCCAATGTAATGTATGTACACAAAGGAAAACCGACCAGAATCGGTTTCAAGTTTGAAAACGGCAAGAAAGTTCGTTTTGCAAAATCTACAGGTGACATCATTGATTAATTCTAAGGAAGGAGGTCTAAAAAGTTGAGTAGGCTTAAAGATATGTATAAAGACGAGATCGTAGACGCTATGATCAAGAAGTTTGGATATAAAAATATTATGGAAGTTCCGAAGCTTGACAAGATTGTAATCAACATGGGCGTTGGTGAAGCAAAAGAAAACGCAAAAGTTTTGGAATCAGCCATCAGTGATATGGAGACGATTACAGGTCAGAAAGCAGTTATTACCAAAGCTAAAAATTCCATCGCTAACTTCAAAATCAGAGAAGGCCAGGCAATCGGATGTAAAACAACGCTTCGCGGCGATAAGATGTATGAGTTTCTTGACAGACTGGTAAACCTTGCACTTCCTCGTGTACGTGACTTTAGAGGTGTAAACCCCAATGCTTTTGACGGCAGAGGTAACTACGCACTTGGAATTAAGGAGCAGCTTATCTTCCCTGAAATCGAGTATGATAAGATAGATAAAGTAAGAGGTATGGATGTTATTATTGTAACAACAGCTAAGACCGACGAAGAGGCTCGTGAATTATTAAGATTGTTCAATATGCCATTCGCTAAATAAAAGGAGGTAAATTCATGGCTAAGACAGCAATGAAAGTAAAACAGCAGCGCAAACCGAAATTCTCTACAAGAGAGTACACCCGCTGCAGAATTTGTGGTCGTCCACATGCTTATTTAAGAAAATACGGAATTTGCAGAATTTGCTTCCGTGAGTTAGCATATAAAGGTCAGATTCCTGGCGTTCGTAAAGCAAGCTGGTAAAAAATTGAAAATCAAAGGATTTTCAATTGCAAGTTTGTCGCTTGCGCATCCAAACTTGCAGGCTGAGGCAATTAAAATATAATAAGGAGGCAATTCAAATGACAATGAGCGATCCTATTGCAGATATGCTTACAAGAATCCGTAATGCAATTACTGCAAAACATGATACGGTAGATGTACCGTCATCCAAGATGAAATTAGCTATTGCACAGATTTTATTGGATGAAGGTTATATTAAAAAATTTGATATGATTGACGATGGCAGCTTTAAGACAATCCATATTACATTAAAATATGGCGAGGATAAGAATGAGAGAATCATTTCCGGTATTAAGAGAATCTCCAAACCGGGTCTTCGTGTATATGCAGGCAAGGAAGATTTGCCGAAAGTTCTCGGCGGACTCGGCATTGCCATCATTTCTACAAATCAGGGCGTTATCACTGATAAGAAAGCCAGAGAGCTTCAGGTTGGTGGAGAAGTGCTCGCTTTTGTATGGTAAAATATTAAAAATTAGGAGGGTACGGGCATGTCACGAATAGGAAGAATGCCAATCGCGATTCCTGCAGGCGTTACTGTAGAAGTTGCAGAAAATAATAAAGTGACTGTAAAAGGTCCTAAGGGAACACTTGAGAGAGTGCTTCCGGCTGAGATGGAAATCAAAGTAGAAGGCGCGGAAGTTCTTGTTTCCAGACCAAATGACTTAAAGAAAATGAAATCTTTACATGGTTTGACAAGAACATTAATCAACAATATGGTTGTTGGTGTAACAGATGGATATGAAAAGAAACTGGAAGTAAACGGTGTTGGTTACAGAGCATCCAAATCCGGAAAGGTTCTGACATTGAACCTCGGATATTCCCATCCGGTTGAAATGACTGATCCGGAGGGCATTGAGACTGTTCTCGAAGGACAGAACATCATCATCGTTAAAGGTATTGATAAAGAAAAAGTTGGCCAATTCGCTGCTGAAATCAGAGATAAGAGAAGACCGGAACCGTATAAGGGCAAAGGTATTAAATATGCTGATGAGACAATCAGACGTAAAGTTGGTAAGACTGGTAAGAAATAACAGATAAGGAGAGTATAAAAATGGTTAGTAAAGAATCAAGACAAAAAATTCGTGTTAAGAAGCACAGAAGAATGCGTAACCATTTAAGTGGTACAACGCAGAAACCACGTTTGGCTGTATTCAGAAGCAATAATCATATGTATGCTCAAATTATTGACGATACGGTTGGAAATACCTTGGCTTCAGCTTCTACTCTGGAAAAGGAGATAAAAGCTGAGCTGGAGAAAACCAATAACGTTGATGCAGCAGCATATTTAGGAACGGTAATTGCGAAGAGAGCAATTGAAAAAGGTATTAAGACAGTTGTTTTTGATAGAGGCGGCTTTATATACCAGGGCAAAATTGCAGCATTAGCTGATGCAGCAAGAGAAGCCGGATTAGAATTTTAGGAAGGGAGAGAACATCACATGAGACGTACAATCATTGATCCCAGTCAGTTGGAATTGACTGAAAAAGTTGTAACTATAAAGCGTGTTACTAAGGTTGTAAAAGGTGGTCGTAACTTCCGTTTCACAGCATTGG
>CAMWMM010000207.1 GCA_947175285.1 uncultured Lachnospiraceae bacterium | reverse complement strand
TACGTATTGTTATCCGGGTCATATGCTGCCGTATCCAGTAAGGTGTAAGCTGCATCCGACTCAACTCTTCCGCCGGGACCAAACGTTGCGACTTCATTGATGTTGCTTATGTTGTATTCCTTGACAAGGGAGTCGCCCTCTTCATTTAAAATATCGACAAGATTTATATAATACTGCCCCGGATCATCCAGTGCATGAATACTGAACTTGCCTGTATATTTATAGCCAAGGTTATCAAAGAAACTTAAAGTTACCAGTCTGCCTTCCGTACTGTGTGTCGCAGAGTCATATTTATCTACGATACCGGACATATATGCCTTGGTTGTGGACTCCGGCGGATAAGTCATATTCTCTTCACTCATAACTTTCAGTGCGGATACGACATCCGGCAGAATCTCGCCTGTCTCCTTGTCTACCTGCCAGCCCATTACCGTATAACCGGTAGAGGACATAACGAGATTACCTGCGCCGTCTACGGTAAAAGAACCGTCTCTTGTAAAGAAGTTCTGGGAACCGTTGCTGACTACGAAGAAAGACTCACCTGAAATCATTACATCCCACGGATTGTTTGTGGACTGTGCGGAACCCTGCTGGGTAATTGCCGTAGAAATCGCTCCGGTCTTTGCACCAAGACCAATCTGTCTTGCATTGATACCGCCTCGGCCTGTTGCTGCATTGGCGCCGGAAGCAGCCTGCGTTGTCTGGTAAAGCAAATCGCTGAATACCATAGACTGTGATTTATAAGACGTTGTGTTTACGTTTGCGATGTTATTACCGATAACATCCATTCTTGTCTGGTGTACTTTCAAACCTGCCACACCAGAAAAAAGTGATCTCATCATAATGAATGACCCTCCTTAATGCTGTGATGAACCGTTTGTTCCTTCTGTCAGTCCGGAACATAAGCCTCCGTAAAGGTCCGGCTAAATAATAACGGCTCCATCAATGTTAGTAAATACGTTTTCATCCGTCTCCGCCCTGTCCATTGCCGTGATAACCGTATGATTCGGTACATTCACGATAAATGCAAGGGAATCGACAATAACAAGTGACTCGTTGATTCCTTTCGCGCCGGCTCTTGCCGCTCCCAGATTCAGACGTTCCATCTGCTGCGAAGTCAGCTCGATATTCCTGTCTGCCAGTCTGCTTACAGCATGTTTGGAAAATTTCACTTCACCAGTTTCGGGAGCTGCCGTTTTCTGTGTCAAAATATCCTGAAAACTGAGTCCGTTTCCAACGTGATTTTCCTGCGCCTTACCTGTTTGATTCAGATACTGGTCTTGCAGCTGCTCTATAGAAAGGAATCCGTTATTCTGAATCTTCATAACCGTTCTCCTCCATGAGAAAGTTGTTATTTTCCTTCTTCACCATTTTCCTTTTTATCATCTTTGTCGGCTTCGTCGGTCTTATCTGTTTTATCGGTTTCGTCGTCCTTACCGGCTTCTCCTGCCTGCAGTTTCAGTTCTTCCATTCTGTCCACATACTTCTTAAGACCTTTGACATAATCATCCGTAATAAACTTCTTCTGGTAATCTGTCATATCCTCATACATCTTGCTTACTTTCTCAACTGCCTCTTTATCCTGAAGTGTCAAAAGTGCAGGTATCGGAAGTTTGTTGTATGCATTCAGGAATTCTGCCGCTAATGCGTATGCTTGTAAGTAGTTCGGGTCTGCAACCGTAGCCAGATCGTCCATTGAGATAAGTTCTCCGTTAATGGAAAGGTACGCTTTGTTGTTCTCATACTGTACGAAGTCTACATTACCCTGTATTGTCCTTGTTCTTCCTTCGGAATCCGTTACCTCCGCCAGAACCGTCTGTCCTACAAGACTTGAAGCTCTTGCAAGCTCTAAGGATGCGCTCATGTTCTGCATCTGCTCTAACTCTGAGAATGTCGCATACTGTGAAATATATTCCGTATTGGATGTAGGCTCCAACGGATCCTGATATTTCATCTGTGCTACAAGAAGCTGTAAAAACTGGTCTTTGTCTACGGTAGAATTACTCTTCTTCTTTTTGGCATTTTCCATTGACGCCGCCGAAGTGTTTTCTACGAATTTACCGGTTTCATAATCAAATTGCGCTATCATGTCTGCTCTCCTTTCTTACTATTTGTTATCTTATGCTGTGTAATCTACTGTGTTTCCGCTTTTTGCCATCATATCTGCTGCGATTCTTTCGGAGTCATCCATATCCTCCGGAATATCATCTAAATCAATGTCGTTCAGATTGATATTTCTGCGGGTCTTTTTACCAGCGCCCTGTCTTTCTCCCGGATGTTCCTCATTACCGGAGAAATTCTGTTCAAACTGGTAATTTCCTACGGTAACTTCTACGGAGTCCACTTTGATGCCCTGTTCTTCAAACTGGGTCTTTAACTGGATTAACTGGCTTTCAATCGCTGCTTTGACAACTTCGTTCTGTGCCGTAAACTGCGCGGTCAGCATGCCGTCCTTAGCCGCTATCTGCACATGTACATTACCTAAACTCGCCGGATGTAACTGTAATTCCAGTTCCTGTACGTCGCCTTTCAGATTAATTTTCATGTACTCCATAATCTGATTCATAATGTCTTCCGTACTGGTGAAACGCTCCATAACCGGCTGACTCTCAGAAACATCATGTAGCTGTGTCTGCTCCGTAGGAGCCTGCATCATCAGATTATCCGATGAATTTTCTCCTTTATGTTCCGCAAAAGCATTTTTGTTTCCTGACTTTGCTTCATGCTTCGGCTGTACTGCTGACGTTTCCGTCACTTCTTCCTGTACGCTCTTTGCACCGCTTGCATCATCGACTGTCACCTTCACTTCCACCGTTTCACCGTCTTTGTGAACTGTTACGGCATAATCTTTCATGCCCTCTAAAGCTGCATTTCCGGTTTCAGGCTGTGTCAGAAGTTCATCCGGAATATCAGTATCTTCCGGCTGCACTGCTGTCATATCCGCAAGTATTGCACTTAAATCTTCTTCTGAAAGTCCTAGTTCGCTCTGCAAGTCATTTAAAGCCGTCGCTACGGTATCTAACAAATTCTGCAGATGTCCGTAAAGTTCCGCATCGGTTACAATGGATAATTGATCCTCATTTCCCGACAGCATCACTAAAAGTTTCTGTATATTTGCAGGATCTAATAACTGCACTGCGGTCAGTCCGAGTACCTCCATTGCCTCTTCTACTTCCTCGGGAGTAACCTCCATCTCTTCTGCAACGTCATTTACCAGTTTTTCACCGGCTTTTGTCACTGCATCCTGAACATCATCTGAAACTCCCTGTTCCGTAGAATCATTTTTTGACACGCCAACTGCTTTCTGGTCGTTTTCCGTGGATGTTTTCCCATCCGCCGCAACATTTTTTACGGTACTCTTTCCGGCATTATCCGCTACCACAACGCCTGCGGACATCGACTTTGTATCCACTGCCATATTTACTTTTGCGGCTGCCTTTTCATTTCCCTGCATAGCTGTCTTTGCACCTGTCTGCGCATTGACACGGCTCATCACGATATCAAAACTGTCTTTTAAAGCTTCTTCCTGTTTCGCAGTCTGATTCTGTGTGCCCGCGGTCTGGCTTACGGCATTTGCAATCGCGTTCAAATTGTTGTTTACAGGTATGCCTGCCATTTGCTTTCCTCCTTCCTTTAGTTTTCAAGGTACATAATATATATCGTCAAACTCTTAACTTATGTCAAGAGCAAGCGACCGTTATTTTAGTCCGGATCCATGATTTTCGTTAGCCTTGCGGCGATTTCCGGATCCATTGCAGCGAGAATATTTCCCCTGCTTTCTGCACTCATCTGGTTCAGTATTTTGGCAACCAAATCCAAATCTCCTGTCATTTCCTCAAATATCTTCGCAGCATTAGCCGGTTCTATATCAGCATACGCCTGTGCGTAAGAGGAAAGTTTTGCGCTCTCCTGAACCTGTTCTATCACCTGCTTATACAAATACTCGGCATTGGTTGGGTCTATGGTTTCATAATATTTCTGATATTCCTCCGCGCCCGGTCCATTTTCCGCGTAAATGACTTCTTCATAAAATTCCGTCTTAATTCTGTCAAATTCCACCTGTGCATCTTCAAAGGTGCGAAGGCGCTCTACCTCTGCGCGAAGTTCTTCCAGTTCCTGCGAATCGCTGTTACTTGCAGACTGCGCCCGCTCCAGTTCCAACTCAAGCTGTTTGATATAATCAACTGCTTCCTGCAGACTGCTATAGCCGCCGTAAGAATCCTCATCATCTTCTGTGGGAGCAACAACAGCTTCTGACGGAAGAATCTTACTGACAACCGGCACATTCTTTAACACAGGAGCCAAAACATTAGAACCGAAACCACCCACATCCAGTTTCACAAGCAGACACAGGATGGCAATCCAAATAACAATAATAACAATCGTTACTAAAAATGTGGAAATCGCGCCTCCCGCATCACCTTCCAGTTCCTCTTCCTGCTCAGAAATTTCTTTCGCACGCTGTTTTGCTTCCTTTTTCTGGGCTTTCTGTTCGTCTTTTAATTTTTTACGCTCATCTTTGAGTCTTTTTTTCTCTGCCTGTGTATCTACAGCCTCATTCAGTGCATCTGCCATTTATAACTCTGCTCCTCTCCGTCCATAGGTATAACTTGTCAGTTCATCCACTTCCTTGCTTTCTTTTGCATTTTCCTCTGACAAGAACTTTTGAAACGCCTTTTCACGCAGTTTTTCCTGCATTTTCCGCTCCTGCATGACTTCCTGAAGTTTCTGTCTCGCTTCCTCTACCTGCATCATAGCGCGTTTTACATTTTCTTTCTGCGCTTCGATATATTCCTCCATACGTGCCTGTGCATATTCATTATCTCTCAGGCTACGTACACTTAAGGAATCCTGACGCAGTTTTCTGCCTTCTTCCAGATAGTATTCCTTTCTGGCGTAAAGCGCTTCCAAACGTTCTTCTTCCTCTAAAAGTCTTCTCTGCGCCTGCCCAAGCTCCATTTTCGCCTGATTTTCCATCTGGTTCTTGATATTCAAAATGCTCTGCATTCTGTATACGAACTTCGCCATGACACTAAAACCTTTCTTATGCGTCCGCTTCAGCAAATAACTCTTCTAACATCTGCAGTTCCTGTTCATAATCATATTTGCTGTCTACATCCTGCATGAGATAATCATTCACAGCATCTATTTTTGCTATTGCATAATCTATATTCTTATTGCTGCCGCTCTTATAAGCGCCGATATTGATTAAATCCTCCGCCTCGTTGTAAGTTGCCAGTACATTCTTCAACTTACCTGCCGCTGTTTTATGCTCCCTCGGCACAATCTGGCTCATACATCTGGAAATACTCTGCAATACATCAATTGCCGGATAATGATTTTTATGGGCAAGATTACGGTTTAACATAATATGACCGTCAAGAATACTTCTTGCCGTATCGGTAATCGGCTCATTAAAGTCGTCACCATCTACCAAAACCGTATATAATCCGGTAATAGAGCCTTTATCGGAACGGCCGGCACGCTCTAAAAGCTTTGGCATCTCGGAATAAACACTCGGCGGATATCCTCTTGATACCGGCGGTTCCCCGCTTGCCAGACCGATTTCCCTCTGAGCCATCGAAAAACGGGTTAAAGAGTCCATCATAAGCAGAACATCTTTGCCCTGATCCCTGAAATATTCGGCAATCGCAGTTGCTGTCTGTGCCGCTTTTTTTCTTTCCAGAGCCGGCTTATCCGAAGTCGCTACCACAACAACGGAACGTCTCATGCCCTCTTCTCCCAAATCTCTTTCTATAAATTCTCTGACTTCCCTGCCGCGCTCTCCAATCAGGGCAATTACGTTAATATCTGCCTTTGTATTGCGGGCAAACATGCCCATCAGTGTCGATTTCCCGACACCGGAACCGGCAAAGATACCGATTCTTTGCCCTTTTCCAACAGTCATCAGACCATCTACCGCTTTCACGCCTAGCGGAAGCACTTCGTCAATAATTTCTCTTGACATGGCGTCCGGCGGCGCCGCTTCTATCGGATAATTCACCGTCTGACCCGTAATATCCGTCACTTCACATCTGCCCAGCCCGTCAAGCACCTGTCCAAGCAGTATGCCGCCTACCTGTACTGACAGCGGTATTTTTGTATTTTCCACAACACTTCCAATACCAATACCCTCCGTTTTTTCATAGGGCATAAGTAATGTTTTTCCGCCTTTAAAACCAACCACTTCCGACATAATCGGAGGCAGTTCTTTATTAACAGGAAACACTTTACACAAATCGCCGAGCTTTGCCTCAGGACCAATCGACTCAATCGTCAGTCCTACTACATTTTCCACCCGACCCATGCTTTTAAAATAAATATCATCTGCTATTTTGCTGTATTTTGTAAAGTCAATCATGCAACCGTAAATCCTTCCCCAATCTACGACTTTCAGTTTTTCTCGAAAGACAACAGCTTCAGTCTTCTTGTCAACTCCTCTAACTGCGTTCCTACACCGCAGTCAAAGATTCCTCCGTCAGTCTCAATCATACATTCGTTCTTATGTAACGTCATATCTTCTACAATTTCCACAACGCCGCGTCCGCTGACAACTTCTTCCGTCAATGTTTTTTTCTGCATATTGACATAAGGATAATCATCCTTGGAGACATGCACAATAAAAACCCTGCTACTCTCTACTTTTCGCAAAGTAGTTTCAATCAGATGTACCAGGATATTTCTTTCATTTTCTAATTCAACCTGAAAAATATGATTATAAACCGCCGTAATCGTATCAATGAACTGAGGTTCCAACTCTTCTATCATACTGTCGTATTCTTCCTCCAGTCTGATACGTTCCTGTCTGATTTCCTCTTTCATTTTTTCAGCTTCCGTCTGAGCCATCCGATACCCTTCATCATATCCGGTTTTTCTTGCCTCATTCAAAGCTTCCTGTTTTTCTCTCTCAAGCGATTCCCTGGCAATTTGTTTAATCTGCTCCACTTCTTCTCTGGCCGCTTCCAGTTCCGCTTCCGCCTGCGCCCGTAACTCTTCCGGCGTAGGTCCCTCCGGAACCTGTTCTTCCACGGCTTTCAGGATATTACCCTCGCTGCCTTCTTCATCGTAGCCCTCTTCGGAAGCAATATCGATTCTTTCACCGCTCAGACCGCTTTTGAATTCATCTTCATCGAATTCTTCCCCTGCAGCCAGAGCAGCGCGTTTTCTTCTTTCTGTTTCAATTTCTTCAATTCTGTCTGCGAGACGGGAATTGCTGTCAATAAGGCATTTTTCTTCCTGCGCTACAACAACCCATCTTGATTTGTATATATTCTTAGACAACAATCTCGTCACCTCCACCTCTGGAGATAACAATTTCTGCAGAATCTTCCAGTTTCCTAATGATATTTACTATCTTCTGCTGTGCTTCCTCTACATCTTTCATACGTACAGGACCCATAAATTCCATATCTTCCTTAATCATAACGGCAAGACGTTTAGACAAGTTATTGAAGATAGCATTCTGCACTTCTTCATTGGAACCTTTCAGGGCAATCGCAAGGTCGCCGTTATCAACATCACGCAGCACACGCTGGATTGCTCTGTCGTCCAGAAGCAGGATATCTTCGAATACGAACATTTTCTTTCTGATTTCGTCCGCAAGTTCCGGCTCTTCGATTTCCAATGTTTCCATGATATGCTTTTCCGTACCACGGTCTACCGTATTCAAAATTTCTACGACTGCATCGACACCGCCGACAATCGTGTAATCCTGATTGACTAAAGACGCCAGTTTTGATTCCAAAACTTTCTCCACCTCTTTGATGATATCCGGACTCGTTCTGTCCATTACCGCAATACGCTTTGCAACGTCCGCCTGTCTGTCCGGCGGAAGCGCTGAAATAATAAGCGCTGACTGTGCTGCCGACAAATAGGACAAAATAAGTGCAATTGTCTGCGGATGTTCATCCTGAATAAAGTTTAACAACTGTGACGGATCCGTTTTTCTGACAAACTCGAACGGTTTTACCTGTAAGGATGCCGTCAGCTTGCCGATAACATCTCTTGCCTTATCCGCACCAAAGGATTTTTCCAATACATCTTTCGCGTAGTTGATACCGCCCTCTGCGATAAACTGCTGCGCCAGACACACCTGATAA
>CAMWMM010000206.1 GCA_947175285.1 uncultured Lachnospiraceae bacterium | reverse complement strand
CCTGCTCTTATAACACTCATAACATTTCAATAACTTCTCATATACTTCACCCATACAATAATACCTCCTGAAATTTTTATTAATATTAGTAGTATATCATTTAATGACGCAAGAAAAAAGAGATATCTTACCCGATATCCCTTTCTTTTTTAAAAAAGATGCGTTCATATGATAATGCACACCATTCCGCCATTGCTGTCATTGACAATTTTCTGCATCGTCTCCTGCAATTTGACCTGACTTTCTTCATTTATCATCGCAATTTTGCTGGAAATGCCATCATTGACAAGCTGCTCTATTGTCTTACCGAAAATATTTGTCTCCCAAATTCCCTCATCGCTCGTACCGGTATCTGTTATATACTGAATCAAATCTTTTGCCTGCGTCTCTGTTCCGACAATCGGAGAGATTTCCGTTTCAATGCTTGCTTTTATCATATGAATGCTCGGACTCTCCGCTTTGATTTTAACACCAAACTTGTTGCCTTGCTTAATCACTTCCGGTTTTTCCAGTACTATCTCCTCTTTATCCGGCATGACAACACCGTAGCCCTTATAGCGGACGGACTCCATTGCATGCAGTACTTTCATATATTCTCTTTTCATCTTTGCCATTTCTTTCAGATTAGATAACATCTGATATTCACTGGTAATAGATTCACCGACCAAATCGCTTATCATTTCATAATAATAAGTATCATCCAAATCCAGCACAATTTTTACACTGCCCTCCGACATATTGATGCCGTCCAGTTTGCACTTTTTAATGTACTCGCTTTCCAGATTAAAATTCGCTTTGGTAATATCCCTGACACTTGTCAGCTCACCCATCAGCTTCTTTATCTGATTGATAATATCTTGTTTCATCTTATGCTCATAGGAAAGCATTTCCACCCATTTCGGCATATAGAATTCTATCATCGTCAACGGAAATTCATATAATATATTTTCCATAATACGGTTGATATCTTCCTGCTTTAACTGTTCGCAGTTGACCGGCATAACCGTCACCTGATATTTCTCATGTATTTCATCGGCTAACTGCCTTGTTTCCTCCGCATATGGTTTTGCAGAGTTTAACAATACCAAAAATGGTTTTCGGATTTCCTGCAATTCCCTAATCGTCCGCTCCTCCGGCTCTACAAAGCTGCTTCGCGGCAATTCTCCGAAACTTCCGTCACAGGTGACGACAATTCCAATTGTCGAATGGTCTTTAATAACCTTACGGGTTCCGATTTCCGCCGCTTTTGTAAACGGAATCTCCTCCGCCGACCATGGCGTTTTCACCATTCTCTCCATATCCTCTTCCATATGCCCGGATGCGCCCTCTACCATATAGCCGACACAGTCAATCAGACGGACCTTAACATCTATATCCGCTCCAAGCTGAATCTCAGCCGCTTCCTTTGGAATAAATTTCGGCTCCGTTGTCGTAATCGTTTTGCCGCCGGCGCTCTGCGGCAGTTCATCCCGTGCGCGTTCTTTCTCATGTTCATTCTCCATAAACGGCAGAACCAACAAATCCATGAATCTTTTGATAAAAGTAGATTTTCCGCATCTTACAGGACCAACAACGCCTATGTATATCTCTCCGCCCGTTCTATCCTGTATGTCCTTGTATACCGCATATTCAGTTCTGTTATTAATATCCATAAAAAAACCCCTTCCATACTTACTAAAATGTATGTGGAAGAGGTTTAATTTATGACTTATCTTATACTTCTGCCGCCGTAAAGACCCATATTTTTTCTTGACAAACTATCATACCATTCATCCCATATATCGTCTTCATCGAAAAGAGCATTGATAATATAAGACCTTGTCGGAGTTTCACTCACCTCAAGCATCATCAAAATCCATCCTTCCCGAATGATATTATCCTGAATAAGACGGAAAAAATATTTTGCGGCATTTTCCACCGTAGGCACAACCGAATCAAAAGGTTTACACTCATTTAAAAGTTTATCCTGATACTTTTCCATGATTTCATCCATCTTACGCTCAATATTGGCAAATGGCGTCATATCGTTCTGCGAGGAAATAACGCTTATGACAATCTCCCATGTATGCGGATGTACCTCTCCGGGTTTATCGTCAATAATAATAAAATGATTCATATTTAAATAAAATTTGAATTTATACTGTCTATACGCTTTATCCATTCTATATCTCCTGTTTCACTGGTTTTTCCAATATCCTAAGCAATAAGTCCCGAATACCAAATATGAAAAAGAAATCTTTCTTTACCGTATCTGTTACCATCTCACATTCTTCCGTAAATGTAAGTGTTTTCCAACTGCTTTTTCTCTTAATGGAATTAATAATACCCGCAAAACGAACAAAGAATGCGAACAAATTGAAAATCGGCAGTATAAAAAGGTATAATAGTTTTCTGGCATAATATTTTCTCAAATCCGGATAGCCCTTTAAAAACGAAATAATATTCAGATAATATAAAAAGGAACTGAATACATAAAGTGCGTAAATCAACACGCAGGCTACGAAAACATTGTGAAAATCATAGTTCATACAACCGAGTGCAATCAATACAAAGTACCAAATCATCCGGGGAAATGCGAAAGTATGATCCGTCATCAAAAGCCGGATAACAAAATCACTGAAATACCCGGTAATCGGTCTGTGCAGCTTGTTTTTCAAAAACATATGGGATACTTCCAGTTCTCCAATCTGCCATCTTTGTCTTTGGGTATAAAATTTATTGATACTCTCAATCGGGTCTACCATGAAAATAGCGTCATTGCACAAATGCACTTTTTTCTTCAAAATAGCCCTGATCTGGAATGTTAAATGCGTATCCTCACAGATAGTATTTGTATTATACAAAAAAGTTTTCATCAAAATGGACTTACGGAATGAGGAAAACGCTCCCGACAGTGTATAGATACTGTTAAACTGCGACTCAAAGTTTCTGCCCGCAAGGAATGCCTGTGCATACTCCATAAATTCCAGTTTTCTGAACTGTTTTAAGAAAAAACCTTCCGTTGCATCTATCAACGCCGGCTCAATAAGAATAACGCCTGTCATACAATCTACGTCAGGGTATGTTTCAAACTGTCTGACAATATTCATCAGGGCATTTGCATCCAAAACACCGTCACTGTCAATATTAATAACATATTTACCGTTACAGTTAAAAATTGCCTTATTTAACGCTTTAGACTTACCCTGTTTGGAATGCATCCACCACATAGCAAGTTCCGGAAAGTCAATCTGCGCTTTCTGGAATATCGCAAAACTATCATCTTTAGAGCCGTTATCAACTAACATAATCTCAATTAAGTTATTCGGGTATGTAGACTCACTAATAGACTGAATACACCGATACAATGTCTGCCCTGAATTATAGACCGGAATCATCAATGTAATGGTGGGAAGATAATCCAGTTTGATATCTTTCGCCATTCTGACACGTTTAAACAGCAGAATAAAGAAATTGCCTATTGCCGGTACAATTTCTATCAAAAGCGGAATAACAATCCATGCAGCCCAGAAAAATATTTCATTTGCCAGCTTCGTTATCATAACCAAACTCTCCTACTCGTTGTCTCCGTATCTGCGCCCTTGTGAATACATAAAAATACAAAATAATGGAAAGTGCATAGAAAATTAACCTTCCTACAATCGTATGCGCCATATAATAAGATTCATTGCCAAACTTATTTATAATCAGGCAGATGGAAAAAAGTCTGATAATATTAGCAGCGATAATCCATACAATGCCGACTAATGATATGCCAAGTTTCTGCTTTACATTGTATACTGCAAAAAACCAAATTAAAGAAAGGAAAACAAGAATCTCTATAACGCCTCCGCACTCAAAATCCACATACAAAGAAATCGGACCGTCTGCGTTTTCCACAAATAGAATGGAATGTGATGTATATGCCTTGAAAATACCCAACGCATTTCCCAAAAGACCTGTTAAAAAACAAGTCAGCGTAGTTAAAATATTAGTCAGAAAATTTCTAAGCAGGGCAAAAGCAAACAAAAATGTCCCAATACTTCCTGTCAGGAAATAAAAAAACTCCAGCTTTCTTCTCTTGAAAACAGTCAGAATATAAATCCAGACAATGAATAACACAACATATATAATAGCTGCTTTAATCATTTCTGCCCCCCCCTTCCGGCAATATCTGCGCGTATCTCTGCTGTACTCTTTTGCAATACTCATCTACCGAACCATCCGGCGTTAAACTGAAAACATTGCCAAGCATCGGTCTTTCACCTATGCAATATGTAGATATCGGACTGTCTCCCACTTCTAACAGAAGAAGATTCATTCCGTTTCTTGCATAAATTGATTTTAAATCCCGATAAAAAACTTCACCCATATTTTCCAATGTCGGCACAAGATCCTTAAATGGAGCAAGCTCATTTAACCGAATCCCCCTATAATGTGCAAAATAGCGGTCGAGAATCTTCTCACTGCTTAGGAAAACGGGATGATCCTCCTGCTCCTCTATGACATATATGCCCACACTAAATGTGTGGGCATGCATTTTTCTAGGATCTTCTATAACCAGATTATGCATCGCATTAAAAGTTACATGGTATAAATATGCTTCATGCCTCTCACTCATGCAAATGCCATATCCTCCTTATCATCTTTCCTCTTCAGCCATACATAGCTTGCAGGAACAAGTAAAAATACCGCCGCTACAAACGGTTCCGCACCGGTAGATGCACCTCCCGTGCTAATCTTATCCTGCATCAGGTTCGGTGTAAAGAACGATATCATGTTGTAATTATCCAAATTTATATTAGGATTCTGTTTTACAAACTCGGATAACGGAATCTTTAATTCCAGTTCATTATTCAAGTTACCATCGTTAATACGGTAATAAGCAACCGCACCGTCTGTCAGTACATATGACCAAGAGCTGTCCCGATGTCTGACATCTACCTCATATACACCCGGTTCAGCAGTGTTATAGGAAAGAGAACTGCCGTTCGGCCACTCCACCTGATATGCTGCCATCTGCTCATTATCAATCCAAAACTGATAGTCGTTACCGTTTCCTATCTGTCCGGTGCTGAATTCTCTTGCAAAAACAACTTTTAAATATACATTCTCGCCATCGGAATAGAGTTTCATTTCATGGCGCACATCCGTGCTGTTCGTTTCCGTATAATGTACCCCGTCAACCCAGGCATCCGGCTTATTCCAGTTGAATTCGTAAGAAGCCGGAACATCATCCCATCCGGTAAAGCTGCCATCTACTGCCGGAGCATTGTTTCCCGTTTCCGCTCCTAATCCAAAGGTAGCTGCCAAATCAGCTAATAAACCGGATTTTTCTTCTTCTGTGGCATCCGTTGCAGCCACACCCTGACTGATAACGATAACCAAATTGCCGTTTTCATCTACATAACTGTTTATAACTGCATTTGCTGCTACAGTATCAGATGGTTCATACTTTTTTATAACATTTGTTGCGCCGTCATAATCTTCTGCAATCGTATCATAATCTACGCCGACTAAAGTAGAAGGAATAACCTCGTCTCCATTCTGATTCAGATATGGCTTTTCAACAGTTTCTTCATCTGTTGTATCTGCCGCTGCAGCGCCATCTGCATCTTCACCAGTCTCTCCGGAGCCGTCCGTTTCCTGATTTACGCCTTCTGTTCCTTCAGTAACGCTTTCACCAGTCTCGGATTCATCATTATTTTCACCAGTCTCAGATTTTTCGGCATTCTCATCATCCGCTGAAACATCAGTGCCGTTATCTGTTTCTTCTGTAACCGTTTCTGTCTCCCCTGTTGTGTCAATGCTGTCAGTTACCGTACTGCTTTCAGCAGTATCCGCAGTGATTTCCGGATTCTCCGATAATCCCATCTCTTCAGCATATACGAAATTCATATTCATGCTGAGAAGCGACACTGACAACACCAAACTAAGCGCCAATTTCTTTGTCCGCCTTTTCATAGCATATTCCTCCTTTTGTTCATCTGCTATTACATTGTTTCATTATTATTTTCAAGCAGAACATAGACCGCAATCCACATCACACATAGTGCAACGAGACCCAGAATGCTTAAAAACATTCCTGTTCTCTGTCCTGCATTAATAACCTTAAATACTGTCTCTCCCTGATTCACCACAAGAAGATTTTCCTGTATGGAAACAACTCTGTCTGCCTCCAATGCATCAACGCCTGCTATATTACAATTCACATAATCCGTCTGTGCACGTACTGTAATCTCATACGGTTCTCTTTCTATCCGCAGCGGAATAATATCGGGCGTTTCTAAATCCCCCGAAGAAAGCCGCATCGCCTCATCAAGGAATCGTTTTAAATCCTGATTATGCGTTGTCAGATAATAATATACAAGATTAAATCCCATAAAAGTAATATTGGGTCCATGGTTTTGTCCTAAATACACCAAGCGGCTCTTATTCTCATAAACCGTATCCTTTATAACCTCATCACATCCTGATATATATACGGTTTCCCAAACATCATATCCGCCAGCTTTAAAATCCAGTTTAAACTGATTGCCGTTATCATTTTGCAGAATCGGAAAATTCTCAATAAACTCTACGAACTGTGCATATACATCCATAAACTCATTTTTACCGGTCAAAGCATTTATCGGTATATGCTGCATATCAATATAGATTTCCGTTCCCTTTCGTGAAAGTTCTTTCAGCATATTTTCCGCTTTTGCTTTATCACGATAAGTAAATCCCGATAAATATAACTTTTTATACTGCCTCAGTTCTTCTATCGTATAATCCTCTATACAATTACTTGCACCGTATCCAAACGAGGGATAGATATAAGCGATATAATACGCATTTTCGCCAATTGCCAGATTCTTATAGTGTGTCACCACACCGTAATTACTGTTAACAGCCGATGCCTTCAACAGAATTGCGTTTTCGTTTTCTGCCAGGACTTCATAGCCGTTACGATTTGCAGATGCAATTAATACATCGTATGCACCTTCCTCCAGCAATTCCTTTAACATAATAACCGTATCATTACCATAAAGCAGGAGTCTGTCAAACATATAGTCATAAAAGCCATCAAAGAACGCTTCATTCAAACTCATCTGATTCTTTACCGTAAAAGCATTCTCATAATCCCATCCGAACATGGTATCAATATTCTCACAAACAAAATACCACTGCGGAAAAGCACCAAGCGTTGCCATATCCATTAACGCTACTCTATTGTCCGTGCAGGCTGCCGCTTCATCCAACAGATAGGCTGCCGCCATTTCTTTATCGTTTTCCAATATGTAATTACCGTCCTGCGCCGAGAGTGCCGTCTCTATATTTCCTCCTGCCATCGCGAGTAACGCAATCGCCAGAAAAAGCGGTTTTAACCGTTCCCAGCAAAGCAGGGTGACAAGCAGAATCACCGTTGCGGAAAGTATATACCAATAACTTCTCTGTAAAACCTGTGACGATATCAGTTTCATCACCGGTTCCATAACAGGGAGTGATAAAATTCCGACAACCAATGTCAGTAAAAAACCTGCAAAACGGGTTTTATTCGTTGCAATCAAGCCAATCAGTGAAACTATAATCACCGGAATCCCCAGTGAAAGTTCCATATTCCCCTGCAGAGCGTAATTGTGGGATAACAGACCTCCGGATAGTGCCGGATATAAGAAATATCCCATAACAACATACAATAATGCGATATTAAAAAGTGCCGCCAACTCATATTTCCATGCTTTTTCGGCAATAGCATGAAAAATAAGATAAAGGAATAATACCATGCCAAACGCTATGGCTAAAATATAGTTTGAGGCAATAAACACACAATACAAAACCGAAAACGGCAACACTGCCAGTCTGTGCTTCTCTCTGCAAAAACCGGAAAGGAAATACAACAGTAACGGCATCATGGCAAGCCCCATAACAACATCCAAAGAGCCTTCTAATATGACAGCGGTATATGTAGTCGGCAGAATCAAAAATGCAATTCCTGTAAAAAAAGCTGCCGGCATCCGTTTATATCTGATACCAAACAGGAAAAAACCTATCTGGGAAATAAATACCATAATACCGTAAAATGCACAAATAGCTATATGTATATCCGCCTGAAAAATGTAGGAAATCATCGCCGTAATCAAATAAGC